>JAAZDJ010000084.1 GCA_012512255.1 Clostridiales bacterium
ATATATGGGAGGGAGTAGCAATGAAATATGGAATAGATGATTATAAAATGGAAATAAGTTGCGTTGTTGAGGGAGATGATAAATTTTGGATTGCTAGGTTTCCTGACTTTAATTCGTGTTTTGGGCAGGGTTGCACTAAAATTGAAGCTATTGAAGAATGCGAAGAAAATCTAAAAGCGCTAATTGCTTTTTTTGAAGAGAACAACAGACCATTGCCCACCCCTAGCAAAGATGAAGATGAGTATAGCGGCAAGTTTACTGTTAGAATATCAAAACAGCTTCATCGCAGATGCGCTATTTGCGCTCAAGAAAATAATGTAAGTTTAAATCATTTTGTAAGCGAAGCCCTTGCATTTTATTGCGCAAACCAACAATTTAAACCAAGCAAAACAACTATTATTGAAATTATTGATTCAAAAAGAGAAGCGTTTCAAAGAATATTGTATAAGCCCACTAGAGGAGAAAAATATCATGGCGCAAACTAAAAAAAAGAAATATAAAGATCTTTTCAAATTAGAGAAAAAAATTGATTTAAAAAATTTCGTTTATGATATGATACAAGATGACGAAGGACCTCAAAAAAAATTAAAACTAATTTATAATGACAAAATTAAAATAAACGAAATTACTTGTGAAAAAATAAAATATGAGATATCCAGAATTATTGGTTTTGAACCCGCTTCTTTATTTAAGCTTTCAATTACTTGCTTAGTTGAAGCGTTTTTTAAAGAAAAAACAAGCGATATTTTGGACAAACAAGAGCTAATATCGTTAATGAAAGATAATTTAGATGAATTTTGCGGCGGAGTTTTGAGTTATATTTCTTATTTAATATCAAGCGTGACAATGATCCATAATTACCCTATGATAACTCAACCTTATCCCTATGATAATATTGAAATATCATAAATAATTTAATTATAATATTTTAAGTTTAATAAAAAAGCCCCAAGAATATGATATGCACCCCAAAAGTTAGACACATTTGGAGGTGCATTTTTTTATGGAAAAGAGAAATGAAAAGAACAAGAAGTATAGCGCGAATTCAAGTTATAGTTATACTGGATATGCGCGAGAACAAGCTGAGCTATAGAGAGACATGTCGGAAATATAATATTTCGGAAAAAAGGCCACAGGCTTGGGGCGCATATATTTAGAGGAAGGAGCAGAAGGTTTGACAAAAGAAAGAAGAGGGAGAGCCTCAAAAGCAGGGTTGCTAATATTGGAAGGCCGAGAAAGCTAAAACCTGAGATTGAAGAAGACCTGATTGCTGAGAACCAGAGACTCAAGATGGAGCTAGAGTATTTAAAAAAACTGAACGCCTTAGTTCTTGCGGACGAGCGCAAGAACGACAAAAAGCGTTGATCGTTTCGGAGCTAAGGTTAACCTATCCACTAAATGAAAAGCAAGAGATAAAAAAACTGTTTATCCTTAACAAAGGCAGATACGGGTATAGGAGAATTTTGATATAGTTAAAAGCTTAAGCTGATTCCAAAATTTAATTCAAAATCCTTTGTTAGAAAAAATAAAAATGATATAATTAATAAAGGTTTTAGGGAAAAGAGTTTAGGAAGAAGCTAATGAATTATTCTATCGCTAACGAGGAGCTTAGCGTCAAGGTATGCGACGCGGGCGCCGCTATTATCTCAATAAAGAAAAATAATAAAGAATATTTTAGAAGATCTTTTGATGTTCTGGACGGTTGGGCTTTTAATCTATTCCCGATAATCGGCAGGCTTAACCAAGGCATTTATACATACAAAGGCAAAACCTACAAGATGCGAAGAAACGGTTTTTTGCATTGGGTAGAGTTTGATTTGGTTAAGCGCGAACAAGATCTAATATCCTTTGAGTTTAAGTATAACGACTATACGCTTGAGATGTATCCCTTTAAGTTTTTGTTCGGCGTGACTTATAAATTAATAAAAAACATAATTGAGATTGAATACTCGGTAGATAATTTGGACGACAAGCCCATATATTTTAGCATAGGCGCAAAACCCGGCTTTATCGTGCCGATAAGCTATGGACTGAACTTTGAGGATTATTATGTAAAGTTTAGCGAGCCAAAGTCTATTTTCAAATTGGAATTAAATTCTTCTTATTTTTTGAGCGGCAAAGTCACGCCCTTTGAGCTGCAAGAGGGCAGGATATTGCCGCTGAGCCACAGGCTTTTTGACAACGACGCTTTGATTTTTGGCAGCGCCAGCCGTTCAATATCTTTAGAGTCAAATCTTGACCCGAAGAAAGTCAAAATCTCATATCCCGATATGCCCTATATAGCGCTATGGAAAACGCCCAAAACAAGCGCGCCTTTTTTGTGCATTGAGCCATGGGCGGGCCTGCCTTCGCATTCTTTTAAAATAGACGACATAGAGAGCAAAAGGGGCGTTATCCGTTTAAACCAAAAACAAGAATATAAAAATTATTGGTCAATAGAGATTAACTAAAAAACAACCCGTTTTTATAAAGGGGCTGTTTTTTAGATTTTTACCCTTATAAATATGTCTTTTTGCCTTTTATAGCCGCCATATAAAAACTTCCAAAGAGTTTTGGCCGCTTATAAATATGTTTTTAACTCTTGAATATGTCTTTCCAGCGCAGAGATATAATCTTGGGCAATCTCAAGAACATCTTGTTCGGCGTCGGCGTATTTTTTCTTGTTTTTCAGCGCTTTTATAAGCCCCATGCAGCTACCCGACAAAACCATTTCGGCGAGCTTGGAAGTAGAGCTATCAAGAAGCGTCTGCAGCTCAAGCGACAAAACGACGCACAGCTTAGTGCAAAATCCGGGGCTTTTTTCTTGGAAGCCGTTTTTGTTTATCAGTTCTTTGGTTTTTTCAAAAAACTCGCGATAGTCTTTTAGGTGGTTTTGGATTGTTTCC
>JAAZDJ010000085.1 GCA_012512255.1 Clostridiales bacterium
CGCATATGCTGTTATTAGTTTGTTAATAAAGGAGAAGTTTACATAATGTCTTATTCCAACAATTATTTTGGCAGGGATCCAAACAAGCCAATGACGGACCAAAAACAACAATCTTACGCGCCAAGAAGCAACGAGACCAGACCTACAAGCCAACAGCTAAAAGATTACGGGCCTTATCCTTTGGTCGCCAATATGGAAAGGGCGACAATGATCAATCCCAATTTTAGAACGGCGCTTTGGACGGGAAAGTATCTGCAAGTAACCTTAATGAGTTTGCGCCCCGGCGAAAATATTGGCTTAGAAGTCCATCCCGATACGGACCAATTTTTGATGGTCATGCACGGAAAGGCAAAAGTCATGATGGGCAAAACCAAAGACAACCTCAACTTTACCGCGGACGCGCCCCCCAACACCGCGATAGTCGTTCCCGCTAACACCTGGCACAACCTTACCAATATCGGCAACACGCCGCTAAAGCTGTTCACAATCTACGCGCCGCCCGAACATCCTTTTGGAACGGTCCACCGCACCAAAGCCGAGGCCGAGGAAGCCGAAAAAAACTACAAAACAGCCCAAACGGCTTCCGGATTTATTTATAGCCTAGAAGAATGAAATTTTTAAGAATTTTAAAAACCTAAGATTAAATCGCATAAGGCGCGGCCAGATTTTAGAAAAAATCCAAAACACAACAAGCCCTTAAATAATTAAGGGCTTATAAACTTTGCGCTAATTTTAGAATTTAATGGGTATAAAATTTTTGCGTCAAAATTTTATAAATTTAACCGCCTGTAATATAGCGCCTTGCCGCTTTTAAAAAAGAAATGTAAAATGATTTAAATGGGAAAAAAGCGATTGCGTTTTTTAATTAGGTTTAGTAGATATAGCAGTAAATGCAAATAGCAGCTTAATAGGATAACTTAAAATTGGCGCGTTAAAGTCTAGCAAATATAAAAACCTTGTTAAAGCTAAAAATAGCGGCAGGGCGGTTTTTTGCAAAAGCGACATCATATTGGGTATAAGGCAGCGGCTTAAATGGCAAAAGCTAATATAGTTTTTGGGGCGACTAAATATTGGTATGGAATAGCGGTTGATTTTAAAATCTTAATTTTTTGCGCCATTTTTTGAATGGCTAAATTTAAAAATTTTTTTAACTATCTTAATTTTTTATATCTTTAATTTTTTTTGATAAGCCTTGTTATTAAAGAATACTAACATTAAAAGACAGGATAAGACAAAATTTTTTTAAGCAAAAATATCCTTTTCCAATATCATCAAAATGTTTTTTAGGTTTTTGATTTCATTTTGGCAGGATTTGATAAGATTATTTAATTTAAAATTTAGCTTTTTGATTTTGGTTTTGGCTTTTTTATAAATTTTATATGTCATATCTTAAGTTTAAATTACAATACGCCCTTTTTTCAAGGCGATATGCCAAAACTTAAAGCGTAATTTTTTTGGCTTTTTTAAATTATATAAAAAATACCTTAATATTAAATTCCAATATATCCGTTATTTCAAGGCGATTTTTTCAAAAACTAAAAACCCTAATTAGCTTGATTTTCTAAAATTTTGGTTTTATAAGTCATATTTTAAATCCAAATACGACCAAACGGCTGATTTTTTCAAGGCGATTATGACCAAAAACAAAAGCCCCGATTATCTTGGGGCTTTTTGTTTGTTTACTTGCCGGTAGGATTGTCTATCAGCGCCGCCACCCTGAATTTATGGGAATGGCCCGCGTCAAAACTGGTTGCCGCCTTGGCAAAGTGCACATGGCGGTCGCCTACCTTGATAGCGCCCGAAGAATTGCCGCAAAACTCGTGATAATGCCCGTCATAAAAATCGGTAAAAAACTTTACCCTGTGAAAATGGTCGCCGTTAGGCAAGAGTATGGCTTCGCTTGACACGGTGGCAAATCTATGCGCGTGCGGAACTCTCCCCGCCACAAATACGCTGCCCAAAACTTCGTGGACATGGCGCTGCACGGGGGCTTGCGCGTTAACGCTTTTTGGTGCTTCTTTTTCGTGCATGTTTTTCGCTCCTTAATTTTTTCTTTTGCATGGCTATGTATTATTTTATGCCCAAGTTTTAAAGGCCGTTCTTGTTTGGCTTTTAGGTTAATTGATAATTTTGCTATATCTAATAAAACTAACAAAAAAATTAAAAACTTGTTTTAAAATCCAGATTTATCTAAAATTAAAAAATTCGTAAGCTAAGAATTTTAAAACTTTGGTTATTTTTAAATAATTTCTATCAACGCCAAACTTAAAATAAGCAAAACCTAATTTAAATCTATCAAGTGCGCGCCAAATACTTTGCGGGCGTTCCAAAACTCCAAAAAGCATAAAATTTTGCCTTAATGAAAACATTAATTACTATGGGAAATGTTTTTAAGGTTTTAATTTCGGCCGCGATCGCGTTTTTGTATTTGCTGGTGATTTCCAAGCTTTTGGGCAAAAAACAAATCGCCGAGATGGATTTTATCACCTATGTCACGGGCATATCCATAGGCTCCATCGCGGCGGAGATGTCCACCAACGCCGCCAAAGAGCCTTTGTATCTTTATTTAATAAGTATGAGTGTGTTCTTTTTGTTTGATTTTTTAATTGGGCTGTTGACAAGAAAGGGCTTGTGGATAGAAAAATTGCTGGTAGGCTCGCCCATTATAATAATTGAAAACGGCAGGATAAATTATAAAGCCCTCAAAAAAAGCAAGCTCACCGTAAGCGAAGTGATGAGTTTCGCGCGCGAAAAAGGTTATTTTTCAATGGACGATATAGCGTTTGGGATATTTGAATCCAACGGCAAATTTTCAATTTTGCCAAAAGAAGACAAAAGCGCCCTCATCGCCCAAGACCTCAAGATAAAAAAAGAAAAGGCGTCCTTGCCGTTTTGCGTAATAGCCGACGGCAAGATATCCAAAACGGCGTTAAAAAAACTAAACAAAGACAAAGAATGGCTCTATAAAAAACTAGACCTTAACAAACAAATACTCAAAAAAA
>JAAZDJ010000086.1 GCA_012512255.1 Clostridiales bacterium
GATATATGCTTGCCGCTGTTAAACACGGACACCCTGTAATAATCCTGGTCTAAGGTTTTGCCGATTATTACCATTTGCTTGTTTTCGTCAATATGGCTTACCGCGTTGTTGAGGTAGTTGTTGATTACCTGTTCAATTCTCAAAGGGTCGGCGTTGACTTGTTTGTGTTCCAGATGCGTTTCAAGATTAATTTCTTTTTGTTCTATAATGGCCGAATACCTGTCGGCGACCCTCTTTACCAATTCGTCTATATAAAAGGCCGTTTTCTCTATTGAAAATGTTCCGCTGGCATATTGCGAAAGGCTAAGAAGATCGTGCACAAGCTTGGTCATCTTTGTGGTTTCTTCCATAATGACATCGCTGTAATATTCCCGTTTTTCGGGCGATTTTGAAACCGAAGGCGATTTTAACGCCTCGGCGTAACCTTGTATAATTGATAACGGGGTCTTAAGCTCGTGGCTGACATCGGACACAAACTTCTTTCTCATGGCTTCCAGGCTCTTCTCGCGCTCTAATTCTTTCGTTAATTGTTCGTTTTTGACTTTAAGTTCGTCCATAGAGGCCTTGAGCTTGTCGCTCATTATATTGATGTTTTCGGCAAGCTGGCCTAGCTCGTCGTGCCTATCAATTTCCAATTTGTTGTCAAAATTGAGGTTGGCAAGCTCGCGCGTTAAGTTGTTCATGCTCACGATAGGCTTGGTAAAATATTTGGAAAACAAAAACGCCCATACCAGCGACAAAATAATAGCCGCGATGCTCACAAAGCGCGTGAAATCATTGGTTACATCTATGCTTTGGTGTATCGTTGAAAGATGGGTCCTAATTTCTAGCTTGCAGCTTAAGCCGCTATAAATATTGCGCACATAGGCCAAATACGATATTTCTTGATTGTCGCTGCTTTTAATATAAAACGAGCCATAGTCGTCTTTGCCGCTCGTCTTGTTTGTCGTTAGATTAAAATTATCGGCCTTTTCGGATAAATAATAAAAATCGTCGCCCTCATAAATAAGGATTATATAGTTTTTTATTTCATAAGATTCTAGGATTTCCAAAAGCTTTTGGTTGTTTTCGCTTTTTACATCTTGGTAATTAATTTCGTTCTGGTTAATTTTACGCACTATGTCTTCGGCCGCGTTGGATAATAAATTTTTTGAACGGTCTATTTGTATAGAGGAGAGAAAAATTTGCTGCGCCAAAGTGACCAGCACCCCAAAGAGCACTAACACAATGCCAAAATGCAAAAACAATCTCAACCAAAGCGTTTTTAGTCTCAAAATAACATCCCAAAGAAAATAATTTTAAATTTCAAATTTATAGCCGTAACCGCGCACAGTTTTTATGTATTTGTCGCCGTATTCGCCTAGCTTTATTCTAAGCCGTCCTATATGCGTGTCAACCGTGCGATCCCCGCCGTAATAGTCGTATCCCCAAACTTGCATAAGGAGATTTTCGCGAGTAAACAACTTGCCGTAATTTCGCGCAAGATGGGTCAAAAGCTCGTATTCAATAGGCGTCAAATTAATTTCCTTGCCGGCCAATATTACTTTGTGCTGGTCAATATCAATTCTCAAATCGCCATGCTCAATCACATTGCCCGAAGCGTTATCCAATTCAAGCCTCGCCTTAATCCTAGCTAACAAAACAGACAGCGAAAAAGGCTTGGGGATATAATCGTTGGCGCCCTTGTCAAAGCTTTCAAGCTCGTCCATTTCTTCGCTTCGGGCGGTCAGCATGATAATCGGGACTTTGGACGATTTTCTTATTTCTTTGCAAACCTTCCAGCCGTCTATATACGGCATCATAACATCTAGTATAATAAGCTTAATATCAGGGTCTTGTTTAAACTTTTCAAGAGCGACTTTGCCGTCCTCGGCTTCCACCACTTCATAGCCGGCGTCAGTCAGCCAATCTTTAATAAGCGTTCTAAGCCTGGCTTCGTCATCGGCAATCATTATCTTGGTTTTTTTCATGTTGTTTCTCCAAAAAAACTTAATACTCTAGCAAAACATATTTTAAGATTATCACATACTTAATTCATAAAGACAACCAAAATATCACATTTTTGTTACAAAAGATTATATTTCAGTTTAACAAAGATGCCGATCATTGTCAAAAATTAATGTATAGGGAGCGCGGCAAAAAGACATAATAAATTATAGATAACTATGTGACAAAATTACAAAATTTTTGAAAAAAATTTGCAAAATCCTATTGACATAATTAGCAATTGATGTATAATAGTGTTAGCAGTCAAAGGTCATGAGTGCTAATAAATTTTTGTAGGAGGTGTTTTTGAAAATGGCATTTTTACCATGGGATAAACGCAATAGAGGCATGAGGGGACTTTCGCCGTTTGATTGGGTTGACGATTTCTTTCAAGATTTTACGCCGTTTAAGGGCATAGACACCTTTAGAATGGACGTGAAAGAAACCGACAAAGAGTACTTGATTGAAGCCGAATTACCCGGCGTTAACAAAGAAGACGTTAACATTTCTTTAAACGACGGGCAATTGACAATAGCCGTAAAGCAAACGCAACAAAAAGACGAAGAAAACGCCAATTACATCAGAAGAGAAAGACGCGTAGGAACAATGCAAAGAACGGTGTATTTGTGCAACGCCTCCAATAAAGGCGCAAACGCAAAATTTAAAGATGGTATTTTGTCTTTGAGAATACCTAAAGACGACTCCGAAAAGATTTACAAAATTGATATAGATTAAGCCAATCACAAAGCTCATAAACTTCCCCCTATAAATCCGCGCCAAACTATAATACCCCTACCCTCCTTAAACTAGGCGCGGTTTTTTTATGCGAATTTATCAAACCATATTTTTGTTGATAAAAATGTTTTGGTGAAATATAAAAAATTTTAAATCCACCCAAAATAAATTGACAAAATAAAAAAAACAGTATATTAATAGTTAATAGAACGGGTAATCTTTTTTGGGACGGTGGCGCTTTTTTTAATAAAACGCCCCTCCCAATAGAGATTGCTTTTTTTATTTTAGGGCGAAATTTTATAGACTATTGACATTAGCGCGCGTTTGGAGTAAAAAAGAATAAGATAACTTATATTTAGGAAAACATGCAATGGCAAGAACGTCGACTTTAGCAAAACTAAGTTTTAATCCTTTGAGTTCGGTAAAAAAGGTAATAGGGGTAATCAGCGGCAAGGGCGGAGTGGGCAAGTCGTTGGTTACGGCGCTTTTGGCAAGCGCCTTTAGAAAAAACGGGCATAACGTAGCTATATTGGAC
>JAAZDJ010000087.1 GCA_012512255.1 Clostridiales bacterium
GACGGCGCATTTTAGCATATCTTTTGAAGCGCGGGTGTCCGTGCCTATTACTACCAAGGGGGCTTTTTTGAGCTTGGTCAAAGCGTTGCCCACTTTGGCCGATAGTTCTAAGGTCAAATCTTTGTTGAATATTCCTCTAATTCCGTCTGTTCCGAAATATTCGCTCATTGTTTTCTTCCTTATGTTTTAAAATATATTAAATTTATATAATATTTATATGCTAATTTCAATGTATATGGTCAAATTACCATAAAAATAACACATGCTCGTTTAAAAATGTTATCAGCGCCAGCGCTACTAAATATAATGAGAACCATTTGTAGTCGCATTTTTGGATGATTTTGAGCATTAACTTTATAGCCAAAAAACCGCTAATCGCCGCAGCAACCATTCCGATAATAACGCAAAGGACGGGAACAGAAGCCCATTCGCGCACTTGAAGCGCTTCATAAAAGCCCGAGCCCAATATCACGGGTATGCTCATCAAAAAAGAAAACTTGGCTATTTTTTCTCTTTGCGCGCCCGCGTAAACTCCGCCGCTTATAGTCGCGCCGCTTCTGGAAATCCCAGGAACGACGGCTACGGCTTGGGCAAGGCCCATAATCAAACCAACTTTCAAATCCAAAGGTCTATCTTTAGGATATTTTTTGCCCACATATTCGGTTATCAAAAGCATAATAGCCGTTATTAAAAATCCTATCCACAAAAATTTTCCTTCAAACAACGCTTCTATTTTATCGGCAAATAGAAGCATTACAAGCCCCGCGGGCAATGTCGCAAGTATCAATAACCCCATTGTTTTGAAAGGCGGTTTGAATAAATCTAAAATATCTTTAAAAAATACCGCAAAAACGGCCAAAAGCGTGCCCACATGGAGCATCACATCAAAAAACAGCAAATCCCCTTCAACGCCCAATATATTTTGAATCAAAACCAAATGACCGCTGGACGATACCGGCAAAAACTCCGTCAACCCTTGCGCCAGCCCCAGCAGTATTGCTTCCCAAATGTCCATTTAAAATCCTTAAAACAGCAACGAGATAAAATATAGAACTATTCTATCACAAGAAGCGCTAAAAAGACAAATTCATAAAAAGCCAAGAACTAATCTCGTCCGTAAGAATAACGGTAATAATACCGTCTATGATGGTTTTTGGATCTATTTAGCACAACGCCCAAAAGGTTGCCGTTGACATATTTTATTTCTTCTATTGCTTTGGCAACCTGTCTATAATCGGAAACGCCTTCTTCGGCTACCAATACGACGCCGTCGCAGATATTTGACAATATCAAGGCGTCGCTTACAACGCCCACGGGCGGAGTGTCCAAAATTATCCAATCATATTCCCTGCACAAGTTGTTAAGCAAGTCGTTCATTTCGGGGCTTAACAAAAGCTTGGTCGGGTTGGGGGATTTTACTCCGGCCGTCAAATACCATAGGTTATCCACTTTGGATTTTTTTATCGCGTCGTCCACCTTAACATCGTCGCAAAGAACATGGGTAAGACCTATAGTGTTTTCTTCTTTAAATAATTTATGGACGCAGGGTTTTCTTAAATCGCAATCTATAAGAAGCACCTTAAAGCCGCTTTGGGCCATAGCTATCGCGAGATTGACGCTTATCATAGTTTTGCCCATGTCTTCGCTAAAACCGGCTATTATTACCTTTCTTGAGGACTTTTGGGCAAATGTGAATCTTAAGTTTACCGCGAAAACCCTAAAAGCTTCGTCATATGAAAAATTGACACCTTTGTCTGTGATAAGAGGATAAATTTCTTTTTTGCTTTTTTTCTTTTTGTTAAACATATCTTAATAACCTTTTTTATTGTCCGAGATATCGGGAATAGTGGCTATGACGGGCACATCAAATTTTTCCCTTATGTCGTTTTCGTCTTTTATTTTAACGTCATAATAATTGACTAACAATATGACGCTGACTGCCAAAATAATTCCTACCAAAGCGCCCAAAAACATATTAAGCGTGATGTTGGGGCGAATTACATCGTTTTCATCAGGAATATGAGGCTGGTCTATAATATGGTATTGGGCTTTTACGATTACATCCGCCGACGCCGGTTCGGACATATCGCTAACTTTTTTCATAGACGCCAGATTATACGCCGCCATTAGCACCACGCCAAATTGCGGGTCTTTAACAGTAATAGATATTTTAAATAAACCGTTAGCTTTATCCCAAAACGAAAAATCCACGGCTTGTTTTAATTTCTTTTTGGAATATCCTAGGCTTTGCGCCCATTCGCCTACTGTTTCGTGCTCGGTCTCAAAAGAAATGTCAACTTTATTTTCGGCATGCACATCGTCATAAGACGAATATAATTCGGCTAAGTTTTGCTCCCAAATGTTATCAAATATGGTGTCGGCTTCCACTAAATAAAACTCAAAATTAGAAACAAGACGATTAAACGCCTGTTGTTCTTTGTTGACCATATCGCCTTGGCTACTGCTACCTTCAATCTGGTCTATTAATAATGACGAGGTCGTGCTTATTTCGTATTTGTCGTCAATCAAAAAATAGGACCAAAAAAACATAAGCAACAAGCCTGCCAGCATAAAAGCGAGAAGAATTTTCCATTTTTTAAATATAATAAGAAAATAATCTTTTAAAGAAAGTTCCAAAACCTAACTCTCCAACTCTTAATAATTTATTAAAAAACAATAGATTAATTATACCAATTTAAAAAAAATATTACAATACAAATGCTTGGATTTTTTAATAAAATTTTCATATTATACAAAGGGAAGATTGTAAAATGAAGTGCAACGGGTAAAAAAAGATTCATAGTGAACCTTTATCTTTGTATAATAAGTTTGTAACACAAGATTATACAAAAGGAAAGGGCACTATGAATCAAGGACATTATAGCACAAAATAGAGGAAGTATACACATTTAA
>JAAZDJ010000088.1 GCA_012512255.1 Clostridiales bacterium
AGTTGCAAGACCAAGAACTTGCCTCAGGCAAGCCTTTTTATCAGCATATGGGCCAGCTTATTAGCGATCTAGGGCAAGGCTTAATAGGCAAATACGGCTATTCCAAGGTGGGCGCGGTAGTAGGCGCTACCCATCCCCGACAAGCCAAGGCTTTAAGGGAGTTATATCCCAGCGTATTTTTCTTGGCGCCCGGCTATGGCGCGCAGGGCGGCGCGGCGGAAGACTTAAAAGCGTGCTTTGACTCAAACGGATTGGGCGCGATCGTGAACTCCTCGCGCGGGATAATTTGCGCGTATAAAAAAGAAAAATACAAGGGCATGGATTACGCCCAAGCCGCTTATAACGCTTGCCTTGATATGAAAGACGATTTGAATAAGGTCATAAAATGAAAGACTATATTTTGACAATAACCAGCAATAAGCAAATTGCCCGAAATGTTTTCAAGACGGAGTTTAGCTGTCAAGAACAGCTGCCCAAATTTATAGGCGGCCAATTTTTGCATTTGCAAGTGCCCGGCAAAATTTTGAGACGGCCTTTGGGAATTTTGGAAATGACAGCGCATTACTGCAGCATAGTTTATGCCGTGGTAGGCGAGGGAACGCTTATCCTCTCCCAAATGAAAGAAGGCGATAGCCTAAAAGCTATAATGCCCTTGGGCAACGGTTTTATATTGCCCAAAACTTACAAAAAAGTGGCGCTTCTTGGAGGCGGTTTGGGCGTCGTTCCGCTTTTGCCCGTCATAACCTCTTATCCCGAAATAGAGTTTTATTCTTATATGGGCTTTAAGTCCCGCGACGATGTGATATTGTATGACGAGTTTGCCAAACTATCCAAAAAAACTTGCTTTACCACCGAGGACGGAAGTTTTGGCGCTTGCGGATTTTCTATTGACGCCCTAAAGGAAGATTTGGAGAAAAACAATTTTGACGCAGTATTGGTTTGCGGTTCGTTGCTTATGTTAAAGGCGGTAAAAAAAGCCAATTTCAAAGTTCCCGTTTATGTGTCTATGGAAGAGCGCATGGGCTGCGGCGTGGGCGCTTGTTTGGTGTGCGCATGCCAAGTCAAGAAAGGCGACAGCATAGAAAACCTAAGGGTGTGCCTTGACGGGCCTGTATTTATGCTGGACGAGGTGGCGCTATGAATTTATCGGTCAATATTTGCGGCATAGAATTCAAAAACCCGTTAATAGCCGCAAGCGGAACCTTCGGTTTTGGCAGGGAGTATCAAGATTTTTACGATGTCAATATTTGGGGCGGTTTTTGCACCAAGGGCCTAACTTATGAAAAAAGGCTGGGCAACCCCACCCCAAGAATAGCCGAAACGCCTATGGGCGCGCTTAATAGCGTCGGGCTACAAAATCCGGGTTTAAAAGATTTTATCAAATACGAATTGCCTTATCTAAAAACATTGGATACCGTCGTTATAGTAAATATAGCGGGCAGCGCGGTAGAAGATTATTGCCGTCTTGCCGAGGCCATAAGCGATTGCGATATTGACATGATAGAGTTAAATATTTCATGCCCCAATGTAAAAGAAGGCGGCATGGCGTTTGGGACAAGGCCCGAATCCATTAAAAATATAGTCGGCAGCGTAAGAAAATTTTGCAAAAAACCCTTAATAGTCAAGTTAAGCCCCAATGTTGAAGATATAACCCAAAACGCGAAAGCGGCCGAAGATTACGGCGCGGACGCCATATCGTTAATAAACACGGTAAGCGGAATGGCGGTGGATATATATACAAGGCAGCCTATTTTAGCCAACACAATCGGCGGCCTTTCGGGCCCGGCTATCAAGCCCATAGCGCTTAAAATGGTTTGGGATGTTTATAACGCCGTCAAGATTCCCATAATAGGAATGGGCGGCATATCCAGCGCCAAAGATGTTTTGGAATTTATGCTCTGCGGGGCGCGCGCGGTGCAAGTGGGCACATATAATTTTATGGATCCTTACGCGCCCGTTACGCTCCTTGACGGCTTGACAAAACTAATGGCCGACTGTAAAATACAGGATGTAAATACAATTGTCGGCGATTTAAAAGCGAGGTAAAAACTAAAATCAATGATTTCCAGAGAAAAGGTTTTGAGTATTTTTGAGAGTTCGGGCGGGATACTGAAAGGTCATTTTTTGCTGACCAGCGGAAGACACAGCGACCAATACATGCAATGCGCAAAATTGTTTGTCAATCCCGCTCATTCCGAAAAACTTTGTTCCGAACTTGCCAAAAAATTCCGTTCGTTACATATTGATGTTGTGGCAAGCCCCGCAATCGGCGGCATAATTATGGGTTATGAGGTGGCGCGTTATCTAAAATGCAAAAATGTCTTCACGGAGCGCGTCAACGGCAAAATGGAATTAAGAAGAGGTTTTGCCATACCTAAGGAAACTAAAGTCTTAGTGACCGAGGATGTGGTCACTACGGGCGGGTCCGTCAAGGAAGTGATTGAGCTTGTAAAAGATTTGGGCGGCGAAGTCGTGGGCGTAGGCGCTATAGTGGATAGAAGCGGCGGCAAAGTTGACTTCGGGGTTAAGTTTGAGTCTTTGATAAGCTTGGATATACCTTCCTACGAGCCCGACCAATGCCCTATCTGCGAGCAAGGCATTCCGCTCATAAAGCCCGGCAGCAGAGGAAATAATTAAAAAATTGAGGTAAAGAATTATGGCCCAAAACAAAAGGTTTTGGAACGGATTATCAATGATAGCGGTGGTAGTGCTCGCCGCGCTGATTTTGCTTAATTATTTTTTGGGCGAGTTTACCAATCTTAAAAGCCTAATTGATACAATAACCAGAATCATAACGTTAATAGCGCTATTCTTTGCTATTGTATTTGCGTATGAATGGGTAGCGAGCCAAAGCGATAAAGACAGGAAGATATGGTTTGTTATTTATGTGATAAGCGTTATAATAATAGCGGTGTTTTATCTCTTGGGCTGGTTAAGATAATCAAATTTAGGAGCAAATAATGGAAAGGGTAAAAGTAAAAAGACGCAGAAGAAAAAGCAATTTTTTAACGGAATATTTTAGGAATTTCGGATTAAGACAGCTTGTCGGTTTAATTATAATCGCGTGTTCAATCGTGCTTATATTTGGTCTTGTTTTCCAGTCCCAATTGACCTTGGTCATAGCGTTTTCAATTTATGCCGCGGGCGCGTTTTTGAGCATAATGATGTCTATCATTACTATGATAAAAAACAACTCCCGTTCGCCCGAATTCAAAAGGGCAATGGTTAACCTTATAATAATGGTAGTAATTTTTGCGATAGCTTTGTTTGCCTCTATTTTTACGGGTATTAGAGGGATTTATCAGTAAAATATTCTTTTGAAATTTAAAATCCGCAATTTTCTATTCAGCGTTTTTGGCCGTATAACACATACGGCTTTTTTGATTTATATAAAAACTTTTGGTTTAAGGGAACTATTTGATATTTTTGTCGAATGACATTATCTTACAAAAACCGCCTTTACGACCAATACTTAAAAATATATAATGGTTCTGTATTAAGACCAAGTCTTTGAGGTGGCGTATGGCGCGCAAGATAGTGATTTGTTCGGGCAAAGGCGGCGTGGGAAAGACCGCGGTCTGCGCTAATTTGGGAATGTCGCTAGCCAAAATGGGACTTAGGACTGTGCTGATTGATACGGATATAGGTCTTAACAATCTTGATGTGGCTATGGGCATTGAAAACAAGATTGTCTATGATATTATTGATGTCATTGAAAATAGATGCAGGGTCAAACAAGCGCTAATACCCGATACCATGTATGACAACTTATGCACGCTGGCCTCTCACGGCCAAGCCGCCAAAAAAGTGACAGGCGCCAATATAAAATACATCGTCAATTGTCTTGCCGAGAGCTTTGACTATATCTTGCTGGATTGTCCGGCGGGCATTGAGGTAGGTTTTCATAGGGCGGTAGCCGCCTCCGACGAGGCAATCATAGTAACGACGCCGCATATATCGTCAATAAGGGACGCCGACAAAGTGATATCCATTCTAAACAATTATATGATAGGCAGCATGTCTTTGATTATCAACAGGGTAAGGGGCGACCTTATACTTAATTACGAAATGCTGGATATAGACAACATTATAGAGCTTTTGGGCGTTATGCCCTTGGGCGTTGTGCCCGAGAGCGACGACATATCGGCTTACACATCTATGGGCGCGCGCCTCAAAAGCGGGTCTGAGGCCCAAAAAGCGTTTGATATTTTGGCGCATAACCTTCATTATGGGACCAAAAAGATGTATGACTGCACCTCAAAGTTCAAGGGCGTATTGGGCAAAATCAAACGCAATCTAAAAAGGATGGGATAGGGCATGAGCAAACAAAAAAAAGAATTGGCCGTCAAAAGGCTAAAAAGAGTATTGACTGTGGATAAAGTAAGCCCTTCGTCCGTAAGGCTGGGCGAAGTTTTAAAAAGCGATTTGGTTTTGCTGTTTAATAATTATATGGACGTGGACAATCTTCAATTGGACATCAATTTTGACCAAAACGGCGTTTGCTATGTAACGGTCAATGTCATCTCCAACAAATTAAAAAACTTTTCGGCAATTTTATAAAGACAATCTTACCAAGCGTTTTAATTTTAAGACATTCTTTTTATTCTTAATTTCTTACCAAAAATTTACATAATTTAAAAAGCCCATTCATATTGACATTTTAGCGCGCATAAACTAAAATATGTTTAAACATTTGTTTAGACTATGGACAGGGTAATTTTACATTCCGATTTGAATAATTTTTATGCCTCAATTGAGTGTTTATATAATCCTAAGTTAAGGAACAAACCCGTTGCCGTATGCGGCGACCCTGAGCTTA
>JAAZDJ010000089.1 GCA_012512255.1 Clostridiales bacterium
GACCGTAAAGCTAAAAGAGTCGTTATCTCTACAATCCTTCTAGCCTTTTTAACAAAAGACTCGCACTATCTGTTTTTTTTCGCTTGTCTTGCCTTTTCTTATTCCCTTGTCAATGTGCAAAAAATGCTACCGTTCAAGATAGCTTAGTTATAATACCAAATCATTTGGGCGTTGTCAACCCATTTAGAAATTCTTTTTTTGAAATTTTTGGTTTTTGAAGGTTTATTTGAAAAAAGCTGCATATTTAATAATATAATAATATAAAAATTTAGCAAAAAATTTTTTGGGCATAACGCTAATTGAAAAATTTTTTATTTTTTATGTAACAAAAGCGCTTGAAATTAGCTCGCATATAAAATAAAATTAACTAAAAAATAATCAGGAGGCGATATGGATAAAAAAATTATAGACCTTAATAAGAGCGTTTATTCTCTTTGCAAAGACGACGAGAAGTTAAAACATATTTTATACGATTTAGGTTTTAGCGATATAACAAAGCTCGCTATGCTAAACACCGCGGGCAGAATAATGACTCTGAAAAAAGGCGCGGCCTTTAAAAAAATACCTCTGTCAAAAATTGTCCACGCTTTAAACGAAAGCGGATACGAAGTAATAGGAGATAAAAATGAATAAAGACAAAAAACTGATTTTAAAAGAAATTATCAAATCGTTGCATGAGGGAGCCAGCCTAGAAGAAGCCAAAGTAAAATTCCAAAAAGAGTTTGCCAACGTAAGTTCTATAGAAATAGCCCAAGCCGAACAAGAATTAATTAACGAAGGCTTGCCAATAGAAGAGGTGCAAAGGCTATGCGATGTGCATTCTGCTATATTTAAAGATTCCATACAAAACGAGTTTGAAAAGCCCGATATTTATGTGGAACATTCTATCCTAAACATAAATAAAGAGAATAAAGAGATAGAAAAAATTATACAAGAGATTAAAAAATCCGATAGCGTTGACAAAGCGGCTATTGAAAAACTTCTTAGCGCCGTGGATTTGCATTATCAGAAAAAAGAAATCGTTTTGTTCCCCTATCTTGAAAAATACGATATTACATCGCCGCCTAAGGTTATGTGGGGCGTGGACGATGAAATCCGCGACGCCTTAAAAGATGTTTTGGCTAAAATTGACAACAACGCCGACCAAAACACTATAAAAGGATTATTGGATTCTTGCGTCGCAAGAATAAAGGATATGATTTTCAAAGAACAAAGCATTTTATTGCCTATGATGATAGATACTTTGGAAAAACAAGACTGGAAAGAAATATTCCCGCAACTGCAAAACTTCAATAAAGCGACCGACCAAAAAACCGACTACAAAGACACCAAAGAAGCAAAAGCCGAGGGCGCGAGCCTGGATTATCAATCGGATTATATCAATTTGCCCAGCGGCAAGTTTAGGCTAAACGAGCTGATAGCTTGTTTTAACGCTTTGCCCTTTGACATAACATTTGTTGACAGCGAGGACAAAGTGGCGTATTTTTCGGAGGGCAAAGAGAGAATCTTCCCTAGAGAGCGCGCGGTTATAGGACGAAGCGTCTTTAATTGCCATCCGCCCAAAAGCCAGCATATCGTAAGAGCTATTATGCAAAGTTTTAAAGACGGCTCAAAAGACCACGAGGACTTTTGGATTAAGATGGGCGATAAATATGTCTTGATTAGA
The DNA here is from genome assembly GCA_012512255.1 of Clostridiales bacterium. NCBI lineage: Bacteria > Bacillati > Bacillota > Clostridia > Eubacteriales > Clostridiales bacterium. The sequence goes on from JAAZDJ010000089.1 coordinate 1,667, forward strand.
TATTTTGCTGTAAGAGACAAAGACGGCGCGTATTTGGGCACCTTGGAAGTTACGCAAAACATCGCGCCGTTGCAATCAATTACAGGCGAAAAAAGATTGTTATCATAAAAAAATATGCTCAAAACAAAAAGCGGGCATAAAAGCCCGCTTGTTTGTTTTTTATAAATATGAGTTATAGCAAGTATTTTTTATTTTAGGTTGTAAAATAAGCCAAAAAGATAAAACTGTTAATTTTCGGCTTTTATCTGCAATATTTTAAGCCCAATTAAATTTTAATACAAAACATTTGAAAAAACCAAAAAAACAGCAGGCGTTTTTTTAAAAAGCCTGCTGTTTAAAATATCTTTCTATAGTTTCTTTTTTTGGCCTTAGGCGTCATTATTGTATCGCCCAAAACTAATTTCTTTAAAATATCTTCGTCTTGTTCAATCAATTCCAAAAATTCGCTTCTTTCTTGACCGTCTTTTTCATATTCAACGACCATTGGGGGCGCTATTTGAGAAAATGTAAGGCGCTCAAAATCGTCATGCTGTGTTTGGGTTTTTTTTGGCTTTTGGGCATAAGACAATTCATGCTTGGGTTTTTGTTCTTCTAAATCTTTAGTAGATTGAGCTTTATATTCGTATTCTTGGGGATATTCTTCGGTTTGAGTTTTATATCTCAATTCTTCTGAAAGCCAATCTAAAAAACCTTTGGGTTTTTGTCCGTCGTTGAATTGTGTATTGTTTTGTCGGTTTCTAAACTCATAAGAAAAGACCGAAGCAACAGCGCTAAAAACGATAATTACGACTAATATTATTGTTGGAATTATAACGCCCGACATTTTATTCCTTCTTCTTTGGTTCTTTGTCCGTTCCGCCTAAGCTATTGCGCATATTGGTATCGGCAATTAAATTTTGCAAATGATAATAATCCATTACCCCCAAATTGCCCTTTCTGAAGGCTTCGCTTAACGCCTTGGGCACTTCGGCCTCGGCGGCCAAAACATTGGCGCGCATTTCTTGGGTCTTGGCGCGCATTTCTTGTTCAAGCGCTATGGCCATGGCTCTTCTTTCTTCGGCTTTGGCTTGAGCAATGCGCTTGTCGGCTTCAGCTTGGTCGGTTTGAAGCTGCGCGCCTATATTTCTGCCTATATCAACATCGGCGATGTCTATTGACAAAATCTCAAAAGCCGTGCCGGCGTCCAAGCCTTTATCCAAAACGGTCTTGCTTATAGAGTCGGGATTTTCCAAAACATCTTTGTGCGAGCTGGCCGAACCTACGGTCGTGACTATTCCTTCGCCTACGCGGGCGATTATAGTTTCCTCTCCCGCCCCGCCTATAAGCCTTGAAATATTGGTCCTTACAGTTATGCGCGTTTTTACCTTTACTTCTATTCCGTCTTTGGCTACGGCGGAAATCATAGGCGTTTCTATAACCTTGGGACTGACGCTCATTTTAACCGCGTTAAACACATCCCTGCCCGCAAGGTCTATGGCGCGCGCCGATGGAAATGTAAGGTTGATATTGGCGCTATGCGCGCTTATGAGCGCGTCCACCACCCTGATGACATTTCCGCCGGCCATATAATGGGTTTCCAAATCTTCTATGTTTATATCAAGTCCTGCTTTTCTAGATTTTATATAGGCGTCAATTATGGTTTTATATTTAATCCTTCTTAATTTCATCCCCACCAGTTTGCCTATTGATACATATGCGCCTGAGACCGCGGCCGTGAACCATGTTCCCATAGGAAAAATGCCGGTGACAACTACCAAAAACAGCGCCACAACGCTGATAATTACCCATGCCCACCATTCCATAACAATATCTCCTTTTTAAAAAAATGGAATAATACTTAACTTAAATTTAACTTTTGTGAAAATAAGCGAAATATGCGCTTGACCAAAAATATTTGCAAATATTATTTTAGCTTTTTTACCACTATGCGCGCGCCTTCAACTTCTATAACTATTATTTCCATGCCCATCGGTATGAAAGCGCCTTGGGCGATTACATCGTATTCTTTGCCTTCAATGACGGCTTTGCCGCTGGGTCTTAGGGGCGTAACGGTTTTTCCGGTTTTGTCCAATAGATAGCTAAAATCTTTGGTCGCATCCGAGCGCGCAGGGTCAACCGCCGTGCCCGTTTGGATAAAATCGGCCCGAGACAGCCAGCCGTATTTCATAGACCTAACCATAATCAAAAACGCCGCCATCAAAATTACTATGATCAAAAAGATCATAATAAACAGCATTAATAATGTGCCGCCTTGAAGCATCCTTATTACCAAACCTGCGATTATTAAAAGAGCGCCTAATCCCCCAAAGATGCCAAATCCGGGCTGAAAGATTTCTATTATGCAAAGCACTAAGCCAAGCACGATGCAAACGCCGGCGGCAACGCCCATGCCTGCGAATAATTCCACAAACTGTTCCCAAAAACTTGCCGCGAACAAGACAGCTGCGTTCATAAACCCGAATCTCCTATAAAATTATCTTTATTAATTATTATATCATAAGCGCAAAAAATATCCGATTAAATAACAATTAAAAATTTTTAATTTTTCTAATTATACTTTTTTAGATTTATTAAATTTCTTCTTGATTTATAACTTCTTTTGTTTTTTTGTTGAAATTATTTAAGTTTTTTAACAACCTAAAATACACAAACGCGCCTATTGCGCCGCCAATAGCGATATAAGCTATAATGTCGCCCGTTATGGTATAAAGCGTCTTTTGGTTTATTAGGGGGATATCATATAATACATAGCCGTTTTCATGGGCGGGCAATTGCTTGATTGTCTGGCCTGTTGACGAGATTATCCCAGAAATGCCCGCGTTGGCGGCCCTTACGACAAATCTATTGTTTTCAACGGCCCTTAAAACAGCGTGGCCGTAATGCTGGTGGATAGACGGGGTGTCTATATACCAAGAATCGTTGGTGGCTATAATTATCGCTTGGGCGCCGCTTTGGGCCGATTGGTAAGAAAATCTTTGGAACAGCGAGTCAAAACAAATCAGCCCGCTAAACTTTCCGTAAGAAGTGGAAAACACCACCGCTTCCTTGCCCGGGGTCATCATGTCCTCAAACAAATTAAATTTTTGCAAGACTTTAAATTTCATTAAAAAATCTTCATAAGGTATGAATTCGCCAAAGGGCACTAATTGGCGCTTATGATATAATTGAAAGTCTTCGTTCCCAAAATCAATGCAATAAAGCGAGTTATACGAATTGCCGTTTTCATCTTCATGAAACGAGCCCACTATAAGGCTGATTTGGTTGGTCTCAGCCAAGTCTTTTAGTCTATTATAATATACCGAATCTTGAAGCGAAGAAATAATGGTGGTTTCGGGCCAAACTATTACCTTAGCGCCCGCCTCAATAGCCTGAAGCGTCAAATCATAATGGCTGTCAAAGATTTCGCTTTGGGTTGATTCCCATTTTTCTTTTGAGGGGAAGTCAACTTGGACCGCGGCAAAAGGCGTTGACGCGGCTTTTTTTACAGAATGATTGACTACGGCAATACGGATATACCCAAAGCACATATTGGCTGCCAGAATGAACGCCGCCGCTATTAATAATGATTTTTTAAAGATTTTTTGGTTAAATAATTGCCATAAGAATAAAGCGATAAGGCCGTTAACGCATATCAATAAAAAAGTAATACACAACGAGCCAAATAACGAAGCCGACTGAATATTGGGCGCGAAATTATATTGCGACAAAGCCAATCTGCCCCAATTCATAGCAAAAGGCCCGTATCCTTGCGCCCATTCCAAAACCACCCATAACGCCCCCAAAACAAAGGGCGACCAAATGCCTTTTGGCTTTATCAGTCCGTATGCCAAGCCTACCAAAGACATTTGAAGGCTTTGGGCGATGCTGATGCTAAACCAAATAGTCAGCACCGCTTGCAAACTTTGGTCATATTCAAAACCCATAATCGTTAAAGGGTGCAAGGATAAAAACCAAGTATAAAGAATGAAATAATACGTCAAAGCCCATAACAAGACTAGTCCAAAACATTTCCAAGCGCTTTTTGAGTTTTTTATCAAACAATAACAAAGAGGAATTACGCTAATCCATGTCAAAAAGAATAAGTCTTTTGAATAAAGCGTAAGCGATGTCAACGCGCCCGAAATTATTGCCCACAAAAAACCTAAGCGGAAAATTTTGAGCTTGAAAAACTTTAAAATCGCCTGCCAAGCTTTCATGCTTTAAATTATAACATACAATTAAAATAAGATACACATATAATAAGCTGCGTATTTTTACCAAAAAAATGTCTTAAGTTTTGTTGCTTCTCTTATAATAAAAAAGATACTGTTGCGCATACCCTGCAAACTTGCCGAATAAATCTATAAAAAATTGCCTTATAGCTTTTTTGGAAATTAAATAGCCTCCAAAATTTTCTGTATAAGCTCTCAGTATCCAAACATCCACGGGAAAGACATCGTATCTTGACAGACCGAACAATAAAATACAGTCGGCAACCTTTTCGCCCACGCCCTTAAAGGCTCTTAGTTTTTTGAACGCCGATTGGGTGTCTAAGTTTTTTAACTCGCGATAAAACCCGTCAAAATTATCCTTTAGCGTATTTAACATGTCTTTAAGCCACGGGCTTCTATACCCGCAGCCCGCCGCCCGAAAAAAGCTTTCGGGCGCCTGCGCCAAAACTTTAAATTTGGGAAAGGCGTAATAACCGCCCATGTTTTGCCCCAGCTCTCTGCAAATAAAGTCCAATGATTTTTTTATTCTATTTATATTATTGTTTGAGGAGATAATAAAGCTTATTATAATTTCGTATAAATCATTTTTTAATATCCTTATGCCTTGGCCAAATTTAACCGCCTTTTCCATAAGCGGATTAATGGAAACGGCTTTTTTTATGTAGTTATAATCTTTGTCCAGATCAAAAAAATTATAAAAATATTGGGCGTCGTCGCAATGTATAACTATCTTGCCGTTGTTTTCAACAACATCGGCGCAATGGTTTTGGGACAATACTCTAGCGTGGTTAGGCGCGATATAATATCTAAAAACCTGCCCGCATTCTAAAATATGTCTTATATCAAAACTATCGGGATTATGTATAGTAATCGTGTTTGAATTTATCAAAATTTTCATCTTATTTTAGATTATATGACATATATCAACTTGTGCCAATAAAATTAAAAAAAGCTTCTTAAAAAGTTAAGAAGCTAAAAAATAGTTTTTTTTGATGTAATTATTGGGCGTAAACGGAAACTTTTTTTCTTTTTCTGTCCAAGTTTTCAAAACGGACCACGCCGTCAATAAGCGCGAACAATGTGTCATCGCCGCCCCTGCCTACATTGCGGCCGGGATGAATCTTAGTTCCGCGCTGGCGCATCAAGATACTGCCTGCGGTTACAAATTGGCCGTTGTTGGCTTTTACGCCCAAACGCTTAGCCGCGCTGTCGCGGCCGTTTTTGGTGCTTCCGCCGCCCTTCTTTTGGGCGAATAATTGGATATTTATTTTAAACATTTTATTTTACCTCCAGCTTAATATAATCCGAATAGCTTTCCACAAGATCGGCTATTCCCATATACATTGTTGACAAAATCACATCGGCGTCATGCGCTTGTTGGTCGGTTATATCGTCGGGCAATTCAAACATCAAGTATCCGTCTTCATCGTCTCTTTCATATAAGACATTGATTCCCGCCACTTGCAAAAGCCCTAGCAACGCCGTTTGTATCACGCTTGAGAGCGCCGCGCATACTATGTCTTCGCCGCTTGCGGCATACCCCGTATGTCCCATAGTCTGCACGCTTTTGATTGAATTGCCGCGTTTTTTTATCTTGACAATGGTCATTTTAACCGATGCTTAATATTTTTAATTCAGTGTATTTTTGACGGTGCCCTTGCTTTTTGCGGTAGTTTTTCTTGGGCTTATATTTAAAAACGGTAACCTTCTCGCCTTTAACCACGCCCAAAACCTCGGCCTTTACTATCTTTTGTTCGGCTTCCGCGCCCGTCAACACCTTGTCGTCTTGGACAACCAATATCGGTTTTAGGTCTATCACAGAACCTTGTTCGGCCTTTATCTTCTCAATGCGTAAAACATCGCCTATTTTAACCTTATATTGATGTCCGCCGTTATCTACGACCGCATACATAATTTATTGCCTCCTAAACCTTACAGTCTCCGCCAATAAAGGCGTATGGCCAAAAACCATAGCTTAAAAAACCTTTTTTGAGCGACTCACATAATAATCTAACACAATATTATCTTAATTGTCAATTGTATGGGATAATAAATTTATAACAAATCTTTCAAAATCTCTTCCAAGCTCTCGGTGGGATGCAGCGCCTCTTCCAAAGAAAAAGCGGATTTGGAATCGTAATATTTTTTGATATTTTCCAAAGGATTCCAAGCCTTTTTGGTTTGTGCCAACCTCTCTTTTTCGGATTCGTATTGAAGGCTTATATCGTCTGGGGAAGTTTTTTTGGCTTGGGCTTTGGCGGCTTGCAAAGCGTCTTGGACTTGTTGTTCTTTGGTTTTAGGGGCAGGCTTTTGCGAGCTTTCGGTTTCTATCAAATTCAAAGCGTCCGACATTTTTTTGTTAAACCTAGCGATTTTGACAAGGTCGTCGTCAATCGGATATTTTTCTATGATTTTTTTGTAATATGACAACCACTTCGCATGGAACATCTTGAGCCCTTTGATTTCCATGTCGTATTTTATCTTGGCGGCTTGTTCCAATTCCTCGGCCTTCGCCACGGCCGCCAAAAGCGCTTGGTTGATTTGTCTGCCGCGGCTTCTATATGCTTCAAGTTTGGACTCAAGTTCTTTGATTTGTTCGCGCAGTTCAAAAATCCTGTCTTTTTGTTCAGACAGGCTTTTTTCGTAATTGCGTCTTAGGCTTTCAATATATTGTCTTACCTCGTCCGAGCTAAGACTTTTTTTGCTGAGATCTATTTCTTCCATTTTATCTTATTATATTATATAGTTAATTATAATTTTGTCAAATTTGATAACAAAAAACATTATTATGTTATATAAAAATGATTAAAAATCTTTAATAATTCCTTTTTGATTTTATTTCTTGTATTAGCTCTTGCTTGAGTTCGTAAAGCGCGTCCGATAAGTCCACTTTATAAATATGCGGATTGCTTATGCGCTTATATTCGGGCCAAAAAGCGCTAAGTTCTTGTTTGCAATATTTGGCTATGTCTTGAAGCTTAGGGAACTCGTAGACCACTTCGCCGTTTTTCATAACATCCACAAGCAAGCTTCTTAGATCATAATCTTCAAAGGTTGTGGTTTTCCATCTTTCTATGGGATGTATAATGGTCAACGGTTTGGGGATTATCTCGCCTTGCAGCGCTATGAGGTCGGCTTCGGCATAACCGTTGCTCTTGTTGTAAATGCGGTATAATTCTTTGATGCCCGGAAATGTTATCTTTTCAAAGGAGTCCGATAGCTTCATCTTGGGCGTAACTTTATCGCCTTGTTTGGTCGCAACTATCTTATACACTCCCCCCAAACTTGGGTTGTCCTGGCTTGTGATAAGCTTGGTGCCTATGCCATACATATCAATGCAAGCGCCTTGGGCGTTAAGATGCAAAATAACATTTTCATCCAAATCGCCGCTTGCGAAAATCTTAGCGTCCTTATGGCCGGCCTCGTCCAGCATCTTGCGCGCCGTTATGGAAAGATAGGCCAGGTCGCC
>JAAZDJ010000090.1 GCA_012512255.1 Clostridiales bacterium
ACATTGCCGGATATTGATGTGTTATGCCAAATAGCCGAATTATACGGCGTTTCTTTTGAGTATCTTATCAGGGAAGGTTCTATGCAAGAAAAACGCGCTTTCATGACCAAAAAAGAGCGCGAAAATAAACTGACTATCTCGCTTTTGGCGATATCTTTGGTTTGGTTTTTGGCGACTATTATCTTCGTGTATTCTAATCTGATATTTGGTTATAACTTTTGGCAAGTTTTTATTTGGGCTATACCTTTTTCTATGATTGTGGCGATAGTTTTTAATAGTATTTGGGGCAAGAGAAAATATACTTTCTGGTTTATATCTATATTGGTTTGGAGCGCGCTTGCCAGCTTTTATTTGCAGTTTTTAAAATATAATATTTGGTTAATCTTTATATTGGGCGCGCCTGTCCAAATAGCTGTTATTCTCTGGTCAACAATGAAAAAGTATTAAAAATTATTGGATAAAGTCCGATATCTCTTTTGATAATTTTGAGGGAGTTAAGCCGAGTTTATTATATACTACTTCTATTTCCCCAATAATCGCGACTTTTTCAGGCATGGCGATGTGTTTTATTTTAAATTTTTTATTCTGTTTCAATAAATAATTAGCTATAGCCATACCTAAGCCGCCGTTAAGCACATTATCTTCCATAGTGATAATATAAGAGTTTTCGGCTATATTATCCAAGAAATCATAATCAAGAGGTTTTATAAACCGCGCGTTAATGATGTTAATTTTATGATTCTCAAGTATTCGGGATATTTCAATGCCTAATTTTATCATACGCCCGCCCGTCGCAATGATATAGACATTGGATTGCTGCGAATTTATAATTTCCCATTTGCCGTATTCAATAGGCGCATGAACATCAATTTCCAAAATGCAGTCTTTAGGATATCTTATCGCCAAAGGCGCTTTAAAGTCCAAAGACCATTCTAACATCATCTTAAACTCATTTATGTCTTTAGGCGCGATTATGGTAATGTCCGGCATCAAAGATAAATAAGACAAGTCATAAATGCCCTGATGAGTAACGCCGTCCGCGCCCACAACCCCCGCCCTATCAATGCAAAATGTGACAGGCAATTTCATAAGGCATACGTCGTGCAAGATTTGGTCAAAACTTCGCTGCAAAAAAGTAGAATATATGGCGACATAAGGTTTTAATCCCGAGATCGCCAATCCCGCGGCCATAGTGACAGCATGGGATTCGCAAATAGCAACATCAAAAAATCTGTCTTTATGTTTTTCTTTAAAAATCTCAAGACCTGTGCCTTCGGCCATAGCGGCGGTAATAGCCACAACGTTTTGGTCTTTTTCCGCCAAAAGACTTAGCGTCTTGCCCAGCGTTTTTGAAAACGAATGCCCGTTGTTGTTGTTATTAGCGGAGTTAATGCCATGATATTCGGTGGGATTTTTTTCGGCGCAGGGCAGTCCTTTGCCTTTTTGTGTGACAACATGCAACAAAACAGGTTCGTCAAGATTTTTCACATGCGATAAAAATTCTATCAAATCTTCCAAGTTATGCCCGTCAATCGGACCGATATATTTTAGACCAAATTGTTCAAACATCTTCCCGCTTACCAGGGCGAACTTTAGGTTGTCTCTTATTTTTTCCAACACATCAATTAAGGGTTGCCCAACAAGCGGCAATTGGTTAATGATTTTTTGAATTTTTAATTTTAGCGCGGCGTATTTTTTGCTGATTCTGATTTTGGACAAATAATTATTGACCCCGCCAATATTGGGCGAAATTGACATGTTGTTATCGTTAAGAACTATTATCATTTTGGTTTTGGATACGCCCAAATCATTTAACGCTTCAAAGGCCATTCCCCCGGTCAACGCGCCGTCGCCTATTATTGAGATTATATGATAATCTTCGCCTCTTAGGTCTCTGGCGCGCGCAAAACCTAGCCCTGCGGAAATTGAGGTGCTTGCATGACCTGTATTAAATACATCATATCTACTTTCTTCTATGCTTGGAAATCCGCTTATGCCGCCCAAAGAGCGAATCGTGTTTAATTGTTCTTTGCGGCCTGTCAAAATTTTGTGAACATAGGCTTGATGCCCAACATCCCAAATAAACTTATCTTTGGGCGGGTCAAAAACATAGTATAATGCTAGAGTAAGTTCCACAACGCCCAAATTTGACGCAAGATGACCGCCTGTAATTGATATTGTTTCAATCAAATATTTTCTAATTTCCTCGCTTAATTGGCGTAATTGAGGCAGGGATAATAATCTTACATCGTATGGACCTTTTATTTTATCAATTATCGGCATAATAATTTTCCATTTTTATCAGCGGGAAAAAAACGACAGCATTTTTCCAACAACTGATACAATTAATACGCTCTTTGTAACGGCTATTTTTTTTAGCACAGCTTTTAATCCTACGGTTACAGCTGCCACAACAGCGCCGACAGCAATAGAAATAATAGATTTTATTAAACTATCGGAATTAATGGTGATTATTAGTATAAGCGAAGCGCTTGCCGCGCCGCTTATGATATTGCAAATATCGCCAATAATATCCGAACATACGCTTCCCACAATATCGCTGTTTTTTATGAGCTTGAGGCTGACCTTGGCGCCCTTGACCTTTTTTGCCGCCATGGCATAAAAAGGTTTCTCGTCGCAAGAGGCTACGGCCATCCCTATCATGTCAAATATAGCGCCTATGATTATCAAAACAATAATTACCAATATTACTACCGCAACACCGGTATTTGTCATCGCTATGGATGACAAAATATTAAATATTACAGAAAGCAATATAGTTATCAAAAACGCTTTCAAAGGCCAATGTCTTGGGCCGTTTTTGGTTTTCTTTTTTTGTCTTTGTTCGTTATCGTTTTGTCTTTTGGGCGTTATGGTTTTAAGATTACTGCCGTCTTCTTCCACTTATAAAAAACCTTTTTATTTACTTAGTATTACTATTTGGACGGCGAAATATATGACCACTTAACCAAAAGCAGTATAAGCTTCATATATTTCGCCGTCCTATCAAAAAATATTTAAAGCTGTTAGAGGTGGCATATTAAGTAAACCTTGCGACTTAAGGTTCAGTAGGATTTCCCTGCGCAGTACCTCTCGTTGCCGCAGAGGCAGTTTCCTTTTAAACCGCGCATTCCGTTGTTGCCAGACGGAAAACTGAATCGCCTATTAGTTCACACTATAATCCTTAATATGCCTGGTATGCAGCCTAGAAGCTTTCCTTTAACATTCACTGCCAATCTTATCCTCTTTTGCATTACGGGTTTCATAAGGCAATCATCTGAATAAGTTGGCCGGCTTATTCAAATGTAGATCCTCAAAATCCGCCCGCAACACTCAAGGCTGGCTACACTGTACACAGCATTTCTACCGCATAGCAGGTTTAATTCACAAAAAGTAACAAAATCAAAATTTGCTACCTTAAGTGACCTCAACGGATATTGGGTCGGACTCTGTATGCCGTTACAGAACGCCCACTATCCTATCTTCCAGCAACAGCCCCCGTTTGGGCAACGAAAGCCATCACAAGAAGCTTCATCGATATGCCACTGACGACCTTTTAACTTCGTCTTCGATTGACAGATCCTGACTAGGATACTGCACCTCTAAACCGATTATATTATAGCATATAAATATATTAATTTCAAATAGGAAGTTTATAAATATATATTAACAATATATAGAAAATGATACTTTTATAATTTTAGTTTGAATAAAAACTGATTCAAAAAATAATATTTATTTTCTAAGCCCTTTAAACAATCTTGGGCTTGTCTTTTATGTTCTTGTGCCAATTTTAATGCCTGCTCAAGCCCGAAAATCTTAGGGTATGCCAACTTATTCTCTTCCGTTTCAAGATCGTTTATATCGTCCAGTATTTGATAATAGATGCCAAAATTTTGGGCAAAACAATCAAGGCTTTTTAATTCGTTATCGTCAACATTGCCCAATACCGCGCCGGCGCTAATCGCCGCTCTAAATAACGCCGCCGTTTTGTTAAGATAAATGTTATATATGTTTTGCTTTTGATCGGCGGATTTTTCCTTTATCAAATCCATATCCAAGACTTGGCCTTTTATCATGCCTTTGTTGCCGGCAAATCGGCTAATTAACCTTGCGGCGTTTAAAATATTTGGCTGGGATAAATCGTTATCCAGTATTGTTTCATAAGCAAAATTAAGCAAAGCGTCCCCGCTTAAAATTGCCAAGGCTTCGCCGTATTTGGCGTGAGCGCTCAAAAAACCGCGCCTGTATTTGTCGTTATCCATGCATGGCAAATCATCGTGAATAAGCGAATAAGTATGGATACATTCTAGGGCAATCCCAAATTTATACGCGGTTTCAATATCGGCAAAATTAGAACATAGCGCGGTCTTTATTAACAACAACGGACGGATGCGCTTGCCGCCAATGTCTATAAGGCTATAGCCCGTAATATTAGAAAACTCATCGGAACCAAAACGCTCCAAAAAATATTGCTTTTGGTATCTTTCAAAATCCCTAAAATCTTTTTCAAAACCGTCCCAAAGTATAACCATAATTAGTACTCTTGCCCGAAAGGCTCCTCGGTTAATTTGGAAAACTCTTTTTTGATAAGAGTAACCTTGCCTTTTGCTTCCTCTAGCGAACTTAAACAAAGCTTAGCGAGCTCCAAGCCTTTTTGATATAACTCAATGCCCTCGTCCAATTGAGTGTCTTTGTCTTCAAGCTTTTGGATGATATTATTGAGATTGTCCATCGCTTCTTCAAATCTCATGGTTTTAAAACCGCCTTTTTAAATTTTTAGTTTATTATAATATATTTGCATTAACTTTTCCGTCTACAAAGCACAAAGCGACTTCATCGCCTTTGTTGACATCTTTAACAGAATTAATGCTTTTTCCGTCTTTATATACTTTTGCATAGCCCAAAGATAATATTTTTTTGGGGTCGTTTGATTTTAACATAGAGTATGCTTGGGCATAAAGATTATATCTATCATTTAAGAAAGAAATATTTTGAAGCTTATTAACTTTGAACAAGATTTTATCGCGAATACGGTATAACTTGCTTTCCGCGACCGAGCTAAGTTTTAAAATGCTATAATTCAATTTTGAATAATTATATTTATAAAACTCGGACAAAGATTTTGCAAGGTATTTTATTTTTTGTTTGATATTATCAATTATTTCTTGGGTGTTTTTGGTTAATATTTCGGCCGCCGCGCTGGGAGTCGGCATCCTTAAATCCGCCGCAAAATCGCAAAGCGTATAATCGGTTTCATGCCCCACAGCCGAAACCACAAATTTTTTGCACATAGCCACAGCCCTTGCGACCTCTTCGGTATTAAACGCCGAAAGGTCTTCGTAAGTCCCTCCGCCTCTGGCAACCAAAATGCAATCTATTTGGTCATAAACTTCAAGTTGTTTTATCGCGTCCGCAATCTCATACTCAGCGCCTATGCCCTGCACTCTCACGGGATAAACGGCTATATTGACGCCTTTATCTCTTCTTGTCGCAACGCTTATAATATCATAAATAGCCGCGCCTTCGGCGCTTGTTATGACGCCTATTTTATTGATATGTTTTGGAAACGGATTTTTAATATCAAACAGGCCCTCGTTTTTGAGTTTTTCTTTGAGTTTTAAAAATTTTAGATATTCTTCGCCTTCGCCTGCGACATCAATTTTATTAACGATAAAGCTAAGCCTGCCGCCTCTTATATAAAATGAGGGAGAGCCTTGGCAATATACTTTATCGCCTTCCTTAATCAAAAATTGAGGGACATATTCAAAAAAAACGCAAGGTATTTGAGCTTGGTCGTCTTTTAAAGTGAAATACGCGTTTGGGCCTGTTACTTTAAAATTGCTGATTTCTCCGCAAATAATTATATTTTTTAAAAGCTCTTCGCTGTCAATAACATTTTTTAGATATGAAGTTAGTTGAAAAACGCTGTATGTTCTCATTGTATTTCCAAGATATCTTTTGCGGCTTTTAAGGTGTTTTTTAACAGCATAGCGATAGTCATAGGCCCTACTCCTCCAGGAACCGGAGTTATAGCTTGCGCTATTTTTGAAACTTCGTCAAATTTAACATCGCCCTTTAGGCCTTGCTCGGTGCGATGTATCCCTACATCTATCACTACCGCGCCTTTTTTGACCATAGACGCGTCAATCAATTCTTGTTTGCCCGCTGCGACAATCAAAATATCCGCCAAAGATGTTATAGACTTCAGGTCTTTTGTTTTACTGTGGGTTATTGTTACCGTAGCGTTTTCCCTTAACATCATAAAAGCGGCGGGTTTGCCCACTATATTGCTTCTGCCTACTATAACCGCGTTTTTGCCGCTGATTTCTATATTGCTTCTTTTTAAAATTTCTATAATCCCAGAAGGCGTGCAAGGCGCTAGTGTTTGGCTCTCGCCCAAAAATAATCTGCCCATATTTTGTGGGCAAAAACCGTCAACATCTTTTTTAGGATTAATCGCCGATATGACTTTATTCGTTTTAATATGCGAAGGAAGCGGCAATTGAACGAGTATTCCATGGATATTAGCATCATTATTCAGCGCGTCAATGAGTTGCAATATCTCGTTTTCTTCGGCTGTCGGTTGTAGATAGTAAGCGTAAGACTTGATACCGACTTGAGAACAAGCTTTGATTTTATTTTTTACATATATTTTGCTTGCTTCGTCATCCCCTACCAAAATAACCGCAAGCCCGCACTTAATATTTTTTGAATCAATCTCGTTTTTGATCTCTTGCCTAATAGCAGCCGCGATAGCCTTTCCGTCCAATAAAATGGCGCCCATTATTTTACTATACCTTCTTTTTTTATTATATTAGCCAATATTCCATTCACATATGACGGGCTCTTTTCGGTGGAATATATTTTGGTGAGATTGACCGCTTCGTTGCATGTTACCGAAACAGGAATGTCGTCCATATAAAGCAACTCATACAACGCCAGGAGCAAAATGCCCAAATCAATCCTAAATATTCTATTTATCGCAAACCCTTCGGAATATTGCGCTATAATATTTTCCAGCTTTTCATAATTGGCTATTACGCCTTCATACACGGTTTTGATATATTGCCTGTCATCGTCTGTAAATGATAAATCCTGAACAATATTGTTCAGGGTTATCTCGCTCTTAGCGCGATGAAAAAGATATTCAAAAATCAATAAAAAAGCTTTTTCCCTCGCTTGTATTCTGCTCATTAGTTATTATCGTCATCCAGCTTAGAGTATTTATTCAAAATAGCGTTTATCCTAGCGTATATGTCTTCTTTTGATATTCTTGCCCCGCTCGGTTTTTGGGGCGGTCTTTTGCCCGCGACTCCTTGTTGGGCGGTAGACGCGGTTTGATTTATGGGCATGCTAGAACTTTGAGGCGTAGGTCTTACGCCCATAGGTCTTTGAGGATAAGGCCTTCTAAACGCGCTTTGCGCGCTTTGTTGAGTTTGTTGAGCCGGTCTTGCATGTTGTTCATAACTTTGAACAGGCTGCTGCGATTGCTGCGGTTGTTGCGCCGTTCTGACGCCTTGATAATTGGGAGGCGTTTGCCTTGGCATTTGAGGTTGAGGTTGAGTTGTTTTTTCAGGTCTTGCCGCCTCTTTAGTCTCAAAAGGATTTGTTGGAATAACTGTTTGTTTTTGAATTTCTCTATTAATATTTTCGTAAGCTGCCTGAAAAGGCGCTTGCCTTTCTTGTTGGATAAACTCATCCTGCTCAAAAGATTTGTAATGGGGCGGAGTTTTCTTTGGCGCGGGCTTTGGTCCAAAAACATCTTTTAACTCAATCGGTCTTTGCTCTCTTTCGCCGGCTTTTCTAGTCGGCGTAGTATAAGGAATAGAATATTGGTCGGGGTTTAAAGACGGCTCTCCTTCCATGACTGATTGCTCGTCAATAACATCAAGCTGTTCGGGCGTAAAATCAACTTCGGGATAGATATCGTCTTGTAAGGTATGCTGCAAATCGTCATAAGGTTCTTCATAAACCTTTTCAAGAGTGTCAACATTTTCGTTCTCATACAAGGCTGATTGGGCTTTTTGTTCGGGAGTTTCCAAATCAATCCCGATTCCCGCATAAGGCGCCCCGAACTCAAACAATACATTGCCGTCTGCAAACTTATACGAAGGAAATTTTATTCCCAAATTTGCGGCGATTGCTTCTTCTAATTTTGGCCGCATTTTGGCGACTAAAGATTGAAAATCATAGCCTTCTTGAATTTTCATATTCAATACTAGACAATTGCCAAACTCGCCTAATTGGATTTCAGCTTTTGCGGATTTGACACCCTCGGTTTCTTTAGCTATTGATTTTGCTATTTTTTTGATCTTGCTAGATGTAACTTTGGCGGAAGCGTCGCCGTAAACATAAATTGAGTTATTAGAAAATTTGAGTCTATTGGCTATCAGCAAGACGCTAATAACCAAATATATGCCCGCTAAAATATAGGCCGAAATCAAAATCCAACCTTTTAAAAAACTAAAGTTGAAAAATTTATCCAAAATATTCAGTTTAAGCAGCGGTATTTTGGATATTATCACGCTGCCTACAAAAAACAAACCTATTAGCGAATTGAAAATAATTAAAATTTTCTCTATAGGTCTTTTCACAAATTCCTCCGTTTAGAGTAACCTTCATAAATTGGCATTATGAAGGCTTTGCTCATCTGATGTTAAACTTCTTCTTCAAAACCCACTTCCAAGATATTTACATTGATGTTTTTAACTCTATAAACGGACATTGTTTCAACGCTTCGTTTTATGTTTTCTTGCACGCGGAAAGCGACATCGGCAACGCTATGTCCGTAAAGAATTTTTATGAACACATCGACAGAAATGTTATTGTCTTCATCAATATCAATTTTTACGCCCCTCCCCTGCAAACAAACTACGCCTGTTATCTCTTTGGTAGCAAGCGTAATGATGGAATGAATAACATTTTTGCCATAAATGGTACTACCTGTGAGGTCTTGTTGCAGGTTTTTACCACTCATTTTTTCTCCTAATCATTGGTATAAACATTTTAGCATATATCAAATATAAACACAAGGGTTTGTTAATTATGATATAGGAATTACTTCAACTTCAGAAGGATGTTTTCCTGTCTCCTCAGTTACTATATATAAAATTTGAATCAACTCGTCTTCGGTAAGCGATTCCGCTTGCACGATTACATTGATTTTAGCCCCTGTGGTTACCACACAGTCTTCAAATCCCTGCGCTTTTATTAGACCTTCTATGACCAGTTCTTGTTCCATTGCTGTGGCGATTTTTAGTTTTTCGGCTTGCGCCGCGGCGATATCTTCTTGGCTTGATGCCGGGCTGTTAATTATCGCGTCCAAATATACTATGGTCTGATTGCGCGTTTCTAACCTATCGCTTCTAAATGTTTCAAAAAAATTGCCTGCCGCCACTGGCGTAGGGTCGTTAGGCTTTGTGGTTTGATTTAAAACAACATTTAATACCCCTGTTACAATCAATAATACAAGCATGCCCGCTAATATAAATATTTTCTTTTTTTTGCTAAGCATAAAGAATATTTCCTCCAATTATTTGGTATATATTATATTTATTAGCGATAATTAGCCTTTATTCATAGTTAATACTTTTATTTGGTCGGCATTTAAATCAAGCAAAACCGATACCGCGTTAATTATATCTAGCTTGACTTTTACATCGTCAGCGCCTTCGGCCACGACCACAACGCCTATGACCTTGGGCGACACTTCTTTCAAAATCAAAGGGATTTGATCGCCTTTTACATAAATTACTTGTGGGCTTGAAGTGTTGGTAGTGTTTTCATTATATACGCCGTTGCTGCCGCTTGAAATATTGGACGAAGAACTGGTTATATAAGCGATAACTCTCTCAGGCGTGCTTTCAAAAGTAATCATAACATCCACCTTACCTGCGTTTTTTATAGACGACAAAATTTTTGAAAGCTTTTTTTCAACGTTCTGGCAATAGTCGTAAGCTGATTCATATGTTTCTTCTTTTGGCTTTTTATCCGAAGAACAAGAAAAATTTGCGCCAAAATATATAAATAAAACTATAATTACAAATATTATGGCTAAATAAATTTCAAAGTTTTTTACGCTTTTGATTTTTTGGACTATTCTGTCTATTGCCTTAGACGGCTGATTGGTCTTATCTTTATTATGCTGATTTGAAAAACTGCTATCGGTCAGCAAAACCTGCGTTGAATTGGATTGTTTTTTGTTGTTTTGGCTTTGGTTTTTTGTTTCATTGGACAAATAAGTTATGTCTTTTTTGCTTTCCAAATTATTTGGTTTAAAAGTCGCGGTGTCTTTTTTTGATATTTGGCCATCAGGTTTTTGATAGCTTGACACATATACCTGCTTTATGACTTTTTTATCCATAGACAACCACCAAGATATTATTATCGTCAAGATAGGTTTGGACCTTTTGTTTTACTTTTTCGTAATCGGACATGGATATGGCACACCTTGACAGATCAATGCTGACCGCTTTGATTTTTATAACCTTATCTTTAGAATAGGCTGATATCGTTACATTTGAATTTTCATAACCGTCTTCGCTTAATTTATTTTCCAAAGATTCTTCCAAAAGTGTTATTTGCTGCAAATAAACATTATCAACTATTCTGTTGTCGGGCTTTAAATTATCGTTTTCAAAAATATTTTCAATTTCCAAATTTTTGTTAAGCATCGCGGGCAAAGGCGACAAAATAATGAACAAGGTTATTATAGCCATAACGCTTTTTATATGTTTTTTGGTGCTGCCTTCGGGCATTATTAAGTCTACTAATAAGCACAAAACCGCAGCGCCTACTACGCCCATAATCCATTGCGAAATCATGTTCATAAGCCTTTACCCCCATATAAAGTTGCCCGTGCAAACCACAAGCAACAGCATAATAAAATACATAAAGGCCACGCTTAAAATTATGGCAATAAGCATAGATATGCTTTTGGCTGCGCTGCTTACAAAATTAGAAAAACCTTGCGGCGCCAATGGCTCCAAAATCGCCGCGGTAAGTTTTAAAGTCAGGATCATTATCGCTATTTTAATTACAGGCGCTAACACGGTTGACGCCAACAAAAACAAGCCCGCAACCCCGACGGCGTTCTTTATGAGCACGCTTCCCGCCATAATCAAGTTAAAACCGTCCGATAAATACCCTCCTATAATAGGTATATAATGGCTTATGGCAAATTTTGCCGTTCTTATTGAGACGCCATCATGCACGGACGCCGTTATTCCCTGTATTGACAAAAACGCGGTAAATACCGTAAAAACGATTCCTATAAACCATTTGGACAGGCTTGAGGCAAAAGCGCTAAATTTATTTAATTTTAGGGCGGATGATAAATTGCCAATGATATTAAACACATATCCAAAAATAAATAACGGCAAGATGATATTAACCATAAGCTGAGTTATCACAACGGATATCACGCTAACCATAGGCTGATAAACCGCAACCGATGTTGTGCCGCCTATGGCTATCAAAACTCCCAAAAGAATAGGAAAAATCAAATTTATTTGGCTTTGCATAGACTCAATTGTCGTTCTGGTAAGGGTAACCAAATAAAAAACCGCAACCGATACCGATAATATCGCTACGCCGTAACACGCAAAGTATATGACATTGCTTACGCCTTTATTAGATGAATTAAATTGAAGATTGCTCAAAATAGAACACAAAACCGAAATGCCCACTATAGTCGCCAAAAGCGGCAAAAATAAAGTTATATCTCCAAGCAATAGAAAAAAAATCGCGCTGAAAATATTATTGTTTTGGTAATTGCCGTCAAGCAATTTTTTGATTCTATCCAAAAAACTCGTACTGCCAAATATTTTTTTCTGGTTTTCATCCATTGAACTGATTATTTTTTCTAATTCCCAAAAATCTATGCTGTTTAATTGCTCTTCTATTGACTCTTGCAATTTTTGCTGCGCTTCTTCTTCGGACATTTCTTTTGACAATGCAAAGCAAGGGCTTGGGCTTGTCCAAAAGATAAGCAATAACAAAGCCGTTATAATCAATATTTTTTTTTGCTTATTGGATTTATTTTTCATTTTTATGGCAATAAGGCAATAATTAACTCTATTAAGGCTATTATTATAGGCAAGCTCAAAAACATAATTATTACCTTTCCCCCAAACAATACCTTGTCCGACATGCTTTTTGCGCCCATATCTTCGCAGATACCCGCCGCGAACTCCGTCAAATATCCCACGCCGATTATCTTAAGGACGCTCGCGATTATAGATGTGTTCAGTCCTGTTTTTTGCGCAAGCCCGTTAATTGTGGACACTATTTTAACCAGCATGTCAATAACCATCATAAAGACAATAACCGAACCTGCCAGCAAAACCAAATACGCTATTTCGGGCTTATTGTCTTTTAGCAACGAATATGCGACCGCCGAAGTAAAGCCTATCGTTATGATTTTGATTATATCCATGTAATTTTAAATGCCTTGTATAAATTAAAAAGCTGTTTTACCGCATCAAAGAGTTGGCTTATCATATTAATAACCATAAGCAAAACAATAACAAGTCCCGCTAGCGTGACCAATGTGGCTATTTCGTCTTTTTCGGCTTTTTTTAATATTTGAGTCACTACCGCCGTTAAGATGCCTATAGCCGCTATTCTAAATATAATTTCTACCCCTGCCTGCATTACACTTTCCTTTTGGGCTGTTATAAAATATTTTGCGTAAAATTTCATTCAACTTTAACAACTAAATACATAAAAATTGGTCATAAGATTATCACACCTGCTGTCAATCCCCCTAAAATGCCCAACTTAAAATACAATCCACCGTATTTTTTACATTCGTCCAAAGCCGCTTGGTGTTTTATCAAAAAAGCCTCTTTTATGCTCGTTATTCCTATCCTTTGGGATTGGGAATCGCTTTTTCCCAAAATGTCCAATAGTTGAATAAATAAAATGAATTCGTCATCCATTAAAGGTCCTTTGGCAATTTGGTTTTTTAAAGTATCAATCTGAATAACCGCGTTATTATCGAGCAATTCCACATAATCCGATAATGCCGGCGCAAGCGCGCTGTAATTGTTCAGGCGTTTTTTTAGCATTTCTGTTACAGCGGGTTGGAAATATGTAATATCGTTAACCATGCTGTCGCACAACCTGATTATCTCGCCCAGTATTTTTTCGCGTATTTTGTAATGGCTGCTTTTTTTATGACCCAAATACGCCCCGCAGCTTGCCATTGCCAAAAAACCTATTAGTTTTATTAACCACATAAATTTTCCTTATGGTATATAAATATTATTAAAGTTGTTGTCATATACGCCTTCGTATGTTCCCGGTCCTCGTCTGTTTGACAAAACGACAAATCTTTCAAACAATCTTTTTTTAATGATATTATCAAATCCGGGCTTGTTAATAAGATCCGTATGGTCATAAGCGTGGGCCGAAGCGATAATTTTTACTCCGCAGCCGGCCGCATACATAACCGCGTCCAAATCGCTTTGATTGGCAAGCTCGTCGGTAATTATAACATCGGGTTTCATCGCCCTTATACCTTGCTCAAACCCATATAGTTTGTCGCAGTTGCTGATTACATCGGTAAATTCCCCCACATTAAGCTGCGGTATGCCGTTGTAACATGAAGCAATTTCGTATCGCTCGTCAATTATTAGGGTGTTTATTATATGTTCGCTTTGCGAAAGAAGTCTTGCTATATCTCTCAAAAATGTGGTTTTTCCGCAGCCGGGAGGCGAGATTATCAATGAGTTATAAATCTGGTCTTGCGCGATAAAATGATAGGCGGTTAAAGCGCAGTTGTTTACTTCATGCGGTATTCTGATAATCAGCGATGTAAAATTTTTCACGCTTTTGATTTTTTGGTCTTCTATGACCAATTCCCCGCATATTCCAATTCTTATACCGCCCGTTACCGTAATAAAAGAATGCTTTAGCTGGTTATTTACCGCATACATGGAATAATCGGCCGCCCTATAAATAATCGCCTCAAGCATTTTTCGGTCTGTTACGATACTGCCGCCATCGCGCCCCCCTACGCCTTCAGAGTTGAGATAATAATACCTGCCCCCATAGTTTATACAAATAGGCAATTGGCTTCTTATCCGTATTTCATAGACATAGTTATAGTCCAATTTGTTTTTTAAAATATCCGTCAAAAACTCAGGCAATATCTTTTCTATCATATACTTGTCCTATAAAATATCTCTAACTATTAATATTAAAATTTTTTATAAAATATGTTAGGACAAGCAATAAAAAAACAACTTCAAAACTTTTTGAAGTTGTTTTTAAAATATATTATTTTTTAAAATATTTATTTATTATATTATTCTTTAATTATTTTTACTGGTTTTAAAACCGCGACGGCGGTATAGCCGTCTTTTCCGCTAAAAAGGTTTTTGGGCGAATGGATGTTAAACATAAAACCTTCTTTGGTATATTTTTTGTCAAATCCTAGCGCGTATTCTTTTTGGCAAGCCATATTGACTACGCGCCCGATTACCAAAGCGTTTACTCCCGCGCCTGAAATATCCAAAATCTTTTCGCATATGCATTCTAAAGACAAAAAACTTTGGGCAATTCTTGGGCAACTTACGACCGAAGCCTTTTCTTGAATAAACCCGCCTATCAAAAATTCGTCTTTGTCAATATGATTATTATGTATGGTTTTAATCATATTGTCATAATAGCCCAAAGACAAAAAATTAACACAAAACTCTTTTGTTCTTAAAATATTCTGATAAGTATGCGTATGCGTCCCAAGTCCGCTCAAGATTGCGAAATATCCGTTCTTGTCGCCTTGAAAACAGCTCCAAGAATGAAAGGCTATATTAGGCAAGCCGTTTTCTTTAAGAGTGGATACTGCAAAAAGCGCGTGAGGGATACCCGCGGCAAATTCATAATGCGAAAAGATGTCGTATTGTCCTTGATAGGCCGTAGAAAAATTCTCAGGCTTTGTTTGCCCTATCTCTATTTTCAAATTTTATATTTCCCCCTAAAAATCCACTATTTATTAATCCGTTCTATATATGTTCCGTCGCGCGTGTCTACGCGGATTATATCGCCCTGGTTAATAAACAAGGGCACCATAAGCGTATAGCCTGTCTCAAGCGTCGCGGGCTTGTTGCCGGCTTTTGCCGTGTCGCCTTGGATGCCCGGCTCAGTAAATGTCACTTCAAGTTCCACAAAATTAGGCGGAACCACCGAAAAAGGCTGACCTTTGTAAAATTGTATAGTGACAATAGATTCTTCCTTGATAAAGTTAAGGGCTTCTTCCACTTGTTCGCGGTTGAGAGGAAGCTGCTCGTATGTTTCCATATCCATAAAATAATACAAATCGCCGTCGTTGTAAGAGTATTGCATTTCCTTTCGCTCAATAACCGCTACGGGATACTTATCTGAAGGGCTGAATGTGGTTTCAAGAATTTGCCCGGTTATGACATTTTTTATTTTTGTTCTTACAAAAGCCGCGCCTTTGCCGGGTTTTACATGCTGGAAGTCTAGCACCACATATACTTTGCCGTCCATTTCAAAAGTGCTGCCCTTGCGGAAATCGCCTGCCGATATCATAAAAAGTCCTCCTTAAATTTTTAAGTTTTTGGTAAAATGGGTCAAGTTTTCAATCCCATCGTTTTTAATAACTATTAAGTCTTCTATCCTCGCGCCGCCCAAACCTTGCACATAAATGCCCGGTTCAATGGTCGCCACCATATTTTCTTTTAGAACGATATTGGAACCTACTCCAAGGCGCGGATTTTCATGGACAAAAAGCCCTAACGAGTGCCCGAGTCCATGCCCAAATTCTTCGCCATATCCATTGGCGGTTATATATTCTCGCGCGAAAGAATCCGCTTCATGCCCTGTCATGCCCGCTTTAATGCTTGACAGCGCGTATTCTTGCGCCTTTTTTACGATGTTATAAATTTCTTCAAGTTTTTTATCAGGCTCGCCTAAGGTAAATGTTCGGGTCATATCCGAGCAATAGCCTTTATACTTGCAACCTATATCTATTGTAATAAGGTCGTCTTTTTCTAGCCTATAATCCGAATAGCTATGGTGCGGCTTGGAAGTGTTAACGCCCATTGCCACTATAGGCTCAAAACTCAATCCGTCGGCGCCGTTTAGATACATATTATAAATAAGTTCAGCGCAAACATCTCGCTCGCTCATTTTAGGTTTTAGGCGTTCCAAAGTCGCTTCCAACGCTTTTTCTGTGATCCGCTGCGCTTCGGCGATTAGTTGGATTTCTTCTTCGGTCTTAACCATGCGGCAGGTTTCAATCTTATCCGAACCCGGAACTAACTCAAAACCCGTCAAAACGCCGGTTAATTCCAAATAATCCGAATGCGTTATAAATTTATCCTCAAACGCTACGGTCTTGACTCTTAAGTCCTGTAAAATATTTTTTACCGTATTATACAATTCTGAAGTTTTTATAAATTTTAATTCCCAATCGGGCAAGGATTCTTCCGCCGCGTATTTATATCTAAAATCTGTTATATAAAACTTTTGGTTTTTGGTTAAAATTAATCCGCCAAAAGATGTTTTAATGCCCGAAAAGTAAAATCTGTTTTCTTGGCTGGTTATAAAATAGCAATCTATTGAGCCGTCAAATAATTCTTGGGTATTTTTCATCTTCCACCTCTGATTTTTCTATTTTATCACAATCTTCTGCTTTATCAAAAGAGTTTTTCGTATATATATTTCATCGTCATAGCGTCTTCGGCCATATTATCCGTTGACTCGCAGATAATAACGGGCGACATTTTATACTCGCGCAAAACCTCGGCCAAAGGCTCAAAAGCTGGCCCGTATTCATCGCTTTCAGGGTCGCTAAAATTAAAATGGTGAATCTCGCCGGCCGGGCCGTATTTTATTTTTGAAAAATGGATATGTATATATTTAGCTTTTTCTTCCTTTAAAACATCAAAAACAATGTCAATTATCCTTTTGTAGTCATCCTTAGTTTTTAATTTGCCCTGCATATAAGAGTTAATATGCCCAAAATCAATGCAAGGTATCAGCATAGGATGCAAGGAGCATAACGCGCAAATTTCTTCTACTGTGCCGATTTGGCTGTATTTGCCCATAGTCTCCGGGCATAGTATCACCGAATCCAAGTCTTTTTTGTGCAAGATATTTAAAAGCTCGTCCATTCTTTTGTATACTCTATTTAAAGCTTCTTTTCGTTCCGCGCCTAATAACGCGCCGCTGTGCATTACGCATCGCAAGCCGCCCATAAGCTTTAGTTTTTCTAATGACCGTATTATATAATTAAAAGAGTTTTGCGCTTTTTTATCGTCCTCATTGGCAAGATTAATGTAATAAGGCGCGTGCACGCTTAATTCTATATCGTGTTCTTTCATCTCGCGTCCTATAATTTTTGCCGTTTCATCGGACATATTAACGCCCCTTCCAAATGAATATTCAAAGGCGTTAAGCCCTCTTTCTTTGAGCCATTTTGGCGCTTGATATGTGTGCTTTAGCCCCTCGTCATAAAAACTCTTTGAATTGCCCGCCGGACCAAATCTTACCATTATTTTTCTCCTAAAAAGTATAATCTTTTGCGGCCAGTATGTCAGACTTTATCTGGCTTATAAGCTGCTCTTTGGTTTCAAAATTTTTTACAGGTCTCAAAAAATCATAAAACTCAATCTTGATTTTGCGATTATAAAGATCGCCATCATAGTCCAAAATATGCGTTTCTATGTTTTCTTGACTATCAGAAAATGTCGGTTTAGCACCCACATTAGTTATAGACAAAAAACTTTGACCGTCAAACATTGTCTTGGTTATGTAAACTCCTTGGCGCGGCCGGGCTTTATCGGACTGAAAGTTAAGGTTGACGGTAGGAATTCCTAACGATTTGCCGTATCCTTTGCCGCTTGTTACTACGCTCATAACGCTAAACGGCTCGCCCAATAACTTTTGGGCTTTTTTCATTTTTCCCGCTTCAATCAATTTTCTTATACTAGAACTTGAAACTTTCAAATTATTTTCTTTAATAAAATCCAAAATTTCAAATTTAACATTGCGCTTTTGGAAATAATTTTGAAGATATTTTACATCGCCTTGGCCGCCTTTGCCAAAACGATAATCTTGACCGCAAACCGCATATTTTATGTTATAGGCGTTGATTAATTCGTCCATAAATACCGATTTGTCTTTTTGCATATAAGCTTGGTCAAATTCTTGGGCGATGACAATATCAACGCCTAATTTTTCAAATTTTTCTAACCTTTCTTCAAATGTGAATATTAATTTTTGGTATTTTCCTAAAGCTACAAAAGGATTATTTGAATAAGTGATTACTGCGCTTTTTATATGATTGTTTATTGCGTATCCTATGGCTTTGCCGATAACAGCCCTATGCCCTATATGCACGCTATCAAAAAAACCAAGCGCAATGGCTAGTTCTTTGTTTATTTTTTTTCCAAAATCATAAACTATCATTTCTTTAAATTAGTCTAACTTTAATTTTATAGAAATTATCTTTTGTTTTTTGCCCTATGCCTATTAGAGTATTATTATAATAAAACGCCAAGTCTTTAGTCTTATTGGAATCTGTTATAGCCTTAAAGTCGGCGCCGTTAATTGCTAAGACAAAATTTTTTTGGTCTTGAATTTCGCATTTGTCAAAATCTATTAAAATGTCTTGGCACTTAATTATACTAAAATCTTTTTCCAATTCCTCAAGCGTTTTAGCGTTCGCTATGTCAAAAATGCCCGAAGCTTGTCTGATAAGGCAAGTCATAACAGCGCAAGTTTTAAGTTTGTAAGCCAAATCTTTGCAAATGCTTCTTATATAAGTGCCGCCCGAACAACAAATATCAAATATAAACTCATTATCGCCCAA
>JAAZDJ010000091.1 GCA_012512255.1 Clostridiales bacterium
CCTTGCAAAAAAGAATTGACGGCATGGAAATTGCCCATTACCTTATAAGAATCGGATTTTGTTCTAAAAAACTCGATGTTTCGCCTGTCAAACTTATGGTTTTCAAGCTCTTCATTGGCAAAAGATTTGATTACCTTTATGCCAAGCAGGCTGTCTTGGACTTGAGCGTTAACGCTGGCAATCTTTTTGCGGTTTTGGGAAAAGACTTTGCGCATCTTTTTGTTCATAATAAAACTGAATATCGCCATAATCATTGTAATGGCCAGCAAAATCAAGGTTATGGGCACATTAATAAACATTAACAACAAAAACGAGCCTACGATTTTCAAACTCGCGAGCAAAAGGTTTTCAGGACCGTGATGCGCAAGCTCGGCAATATCAAATAAATCGTTAATAAGCCTAGAGATCATTTCGCCCGTATTGTTTTTGTCATAATAAGAAAATGAAAGGCGCTGAAAATGATAAAATAAGTTTTGGCGCATATCGCTTTCTATGCGGGCGCCCATTATATGTCCCCAAGAAGTCACAAAATATTGCGCGCCGTATCTGATAATATAAAGAACGAGCATCAACGCCCCGAGCGTTAGCAAAGTTCTTACGATATTGGAAATATCGTCCGCCGCCAAAATATTATTTAAAAATCTTAGCAATTGCGGCAAGGCAAGGTCAATAACCGCGATAACTACGGCGCAAAACATATCAAAGAAAAAAAGTTTTTTATAGGGTTTGTAATAGCTTATAAATTTTTTTATCATCTAAAACCTCAAAAATAAATAACCAAAAAATCTTGTTTGATTATATTGTTTGAATATTATATCATATTAGTATATTTTTATTCAAATAGTAGTTTAAAGGGCAAGAAGTATTAACTATTATATTCACCTACTAGCGATTTGCCAAAAACATCAAATAAAAAACGCCTTTTGTTTTTTTAATATTAATATTATATAATTAATATATAAGGCAAGAATCTTAAAGAAAAACCAAAGAAGATTTTAACTTTTTGAACGCTATTAAACGCCGAGAAAAAAAATATTTATTAAACAAAGAACAATACCAAAGCTTAATTAATGAAATTTCTAACAAGATAGTTGAGGATAAATACGGGCTTCAAACCATAAGAAACATTTATTTTGACAACGATTATTACCAAGTCATAAGAACTTCGCTTGAAAAACCCAAATTTAAGGAAAAATTGAGATTGAGATGCTATGGTTTGCCCGATGACCAATCTGATGTTTTTTTGGAAATAAAAAAGAAATACAAAAAAGTCGTTTATAAACGCAGATTAAACCTTAAGTAAATTGACTTTGAACATTTGATGACCAATTTGCAAAAAAACGATTTCGTTATTAATGCCAATACTCCTTGTGTAAGCGAATTGACCAAGAGTCAGTTGCGGATTTTAGACGAAGTTGTTTATAAAATAAAAAAATACAGGCTTTATCCCAAAATATTTATAGCTTACGATAGAATCGCCTATAATGTTCCTTCATGGAATAATTTCAGGATTACCTTTGACAACAACATCCGTAGCAAGAGAGATAATCTTTCTTTGCGTATAGATTCCGATTGCAAATTCTTAATTGGCTCAGATAATTATATAATGGAAGCTAAAGTAATGAATTCTTTTCCGCTTTGGTTTGTAAAAGCGTTGTCTAAGCTAAAAATTTATCCTATTTCGTTTTCTAAATATGGAAAAATTTTTCAAAACGAGTTTAATAATATATATTAGGGGAGATGGTTTATGTTTAACAGCATTTTTGTGGACGGGTTTACTATGGAAACCGCTGCGATTTGTTTTGGCGTTTCAATAGTTTTAGGAATTCTTATCGCACTTGCTTATTCCTATAAAAGCGATTACACTCCAAGTTTTATAATTATGCTTATTCTGTTACCTTCTATTGTTCAAGCCGTGATTATGATGGTCAATGGGAATATAGGCACAGGAATCGCGGTAGCGGGAGCTTTTAGCTTGGTAAGATTTCGTTCCGCGCCAGGGGACGCAAAAGACATTTGCATGATATTTTTCGCTATAGCGGTTGGAATAGCCACCGGTATAGGTCAAATATATTTCGCGATAGCTTTTACCCTTATTATCTTGGCATTATTTGTTCTATTTAAGGCGCTTAATTTAACATTGACCAAGAAAAAAAGGCTTAAAGTAACTATTCCCGAAGATTGCGACTATGAAAGGGAAATCAATCCCGTATTAAAAGAAAATTGCTCTCATTATAATTTGGAAAAAGTCAAAACGACCAATTTGGGCAGCTTGTTTGCTTTAACTTATTGCGTTGTCATTAAAAAAGGTTTTTCAGAAAAGAAGTTGTTAGACGAAATAAGAATAAAGAACGCTAACCTTCCCATTACAGTTAATGCATATGTAGGCAATAAGGATTTGCTGTGAAATAACTATCCATATTTTATATGTCTTGTTAATTTTCTTGACTTTAGCGCGCCGATATAATCAATGGCGATAGAAAAGCGGTCATAGCATACTTAGCAGCTATTTTTACATAGTCTTTAATTTAAACTTTAAGCGAGTATAAAGACAATAATATATATAAATTAATTATTTCATCGTCTAATCGACCTAGCATTAATAAAACAACCTAGATTGGTTTTTATAATGCCGCTAAAGATATACAGGCGGTATTTTTAATATTCGTATGTTAGCGATTTTAGTTTCATTCTAGATTATTTATTTTTTAGGTTTGTTATGATAATATATTATGACTAAAAAATTTTTTTAAGAGGTTTTATCGTGCTAAAGATCAAAGGCGTTTTATTTGACATGGACGGCGTTTTGGTTGACAGCGAAGACATGGGCAAAAGAGCTTTTTTGGCGGCCATCAAAGATTACGGCGTCATAGCGCGTATGGAAGACTTTCGCGATTTCATAGGCGGCGGGGCGGAGCCTGTTATTAGGGGCATTATGGAAAAACACGGCGGAGTGTTTGTTCCCGAAGTAATTACCCATGCCTATGATATTTATGAAAAATATGCCCAAACCGAACTTAAAGCTTTCGCAGCCGCCAATAAGGTTCTCAAAACCTTGCACAAAAAAGGATACAAATTAGGAGTGTGTTCTTCGGGCAATAGAAGACGGGTAAATACAAATTTAAAATACGGCAAGGTTGACACCCGATTTTTTGGCGCGATAATCTCGGGCGAAGATGTTGCAAGAAAAAAACCTTATCCCGATATTTATCAAAAGGGCGCGGCGTCTTTGGGGCTTGAACCAAGCGTTTGCGTAGCGGTCGAAGACGCCATTAACGGCATCAAAGCGGCGCGCGCCGCAGGGATGAAATGCATAGCAATAACCACTAGCTTTAAAGAGGAAGAGCTAAAACAATATAATCCCGAATATATAATTAACGATATAGCCGAGGTTTTGAATATACTTTAATTTTTGATATAATATAAAGATAAGACTAAATAAATTCAACTATATTATATTTAAGATAAAAAACCAAATAGATATTGCCGCCGACAAGAATAAATAAATTTAATTAAGTTATATACAAAAGCCAAAATAGCAGATTTAGGAATTTGGCGCATTTTTATAAAAAAAGTCTTGCAACTTTTATAAAAAATTGCTATATTATAATAGCAAATCAAATAAATTCTGGGTGTGGTGCAGCTGGTAGCACGCATGGTTAGGGACCATGAGGTCGTGAGTTCAAATCTCGCCACTCAGACCATTGAAAAAACCGCTTATAATAAATAGCGGTTTTTTGGTTATTTTATTTTTAAAAATCTATTACCCAAAGACTATAGTTAAAAAGCGTATCCCTCAAGGCAAAGGAATACGCTTTTTTGATATTTGGCAATACAAAGCGTTTAGTTTTTTTTACAGGCTCAATACCTTATGTAATCTTTTCAAATCCTTATTATTTTATAAAATCATTTAAACTTTATGCGCTTTGTATTGAGGGTTAATTTTTTGTGAAACATACGCGCCCAAAGAAGGAGAAGACATCAATTCGTTATAGACATATAACGGTACATTATAATAGCGGTATGTGCCTTTGGTATGGAATTCAATCTGCAAAGTCCCATTTTCATATCCAATAGCTCTTATGCTTGATGAAACAACTTTTTTCATTTCCATAATATTTTACCTCCTTATCACTAACGATATTATAACATAATGGTAAAACTTTTTCAATATATGTTATAAAATTATGTACAACTTTGACAATAATCACAATTATTTAGTTCTTTTGATGTAAGTAACTGATAATAAAATACATTATTTGGAAAAATATTACACAAAATAATAACAAATAGCCAAAATCAATCTTGAGGTGCGATAATGAAAAAAAACATACTCTTATTTTTTAGCATTATATTGATAGTTTTTTGCATGATCATTTTAAGCGGATACGAAAAAGTTAAGATGGCGGGAATATTTGGAAAGGATATTGACGATAAAACATATTGCGAGGTATATGAGGACGAGGATGATTTTTATCGGCGGGAAAATATGGATAATCCTCAAAACGAAAGCTATCACCAAAAGCCCGAGCAAGACAAAGCCCAAGACGAACCTCAGCTTAAGACGCCTGATAATAAAAAACATAAAAGCCCCAAGGATAACATCTATAAGCGCAAAAAAAGGCATAGATTCTTTGACCCTAAATTTCAAATATCGGAAAGCTTTTTTGATATTTTACATAACCAATTACATACGCCATTCAAATTTATAAGACCCGGCCTAAAAAGAGATCCAAAATCCTCTGAAGAAAAAAGGCGCACCCCGCCTAAGCC
>JAAZDJ010000092.1 GCA_012512255.1 Clostridiales bacterium
ATACTATAATATGCAGTTTGAGGGCATTGATGATTTGGAGATATAAAAATTAAAAAAGGTCTTAATTAATTAAGACCTTTTTTTATATCATCTTTTCTTATTTAAACCTCTTTTATATTAATGTCAATATCAATATCAATATGGGTTTGGTCTTTCGCGTTTTGTTTTCGGCATTCGGGCTTTAGTTTGTGCAAGACTTTATACAACCCAAAATACAAACCCAAAAATACCGCTGTTTCTAACCCGAATTTAATCAAATTGAATGGCAATATAATAGAAAAGATAAATCCCGCTTTAGAATAGCCTTGCAATACGCTCAAGCCGTATAGCTTTATGTAAAGAGGTATCATTATAAAGTAATTGGTCGCCAGCGCCATCGCTGTCGCCGCGAAAACGGCTATTACGCTTGAGATTGCAATCTTGAGCTTGGTTCGCTTTGAGTAATAAAACACTAACGATGCGACCAAGCAATACGCGCAAGACAAGATAAAGTTGGAAAGCTCGCCCACAAACATAGTGGAAGTGGAAGCTAAGCCTACCAAATTTTTGACCAACGCGATAAACACGCCCGCCAACGGATGTATATGAACAGCCGAGAAAATAATGGGCACGTCCGAAAAATCCACTTTCAAAAAGAAAATAGGAATTTTGGGAAACTCCGACAAGACCAAACTCAACGCGGTCATAATCGCGATAAACACTAAGTTATAAGTGTTGAAGAATTTGTTTTTGGACATTTTTCCTCCTTTTTGGTCTAAACGGGGGATTTAAAAAACCCTATTTTTGATAAAATAGGGCGTCCATTATTCTTAAATTATAATGGTCTTTCTCCCATCCGGACTGTTACCGTCGGTACAGGAATTTCGCCTGTTCAGAACAATCTATTTTTAGATTGTTGTAGCGGACTTTAACCGCCGGTGGGGACTTTCACCCCGCCCCGAAGACACATATTTTTATTTTATGATGTTACTATAATATCATATATTCGGCGCATATGCAAATGGTTACAATATATATTTTTAATCTTCTTCGCTCTTAGATTCGGGCTCTTCCAAGTTTTCCGATATATTGGCGTCTTTTGGCTGGGCCAAATCTTTCATATCCTTGTCCAAAATATCTATGGCTTCTTCTTCGGCTTTTTCTTGCCCTGCCAAATTATCAAGCGCTTGCTCGGCGATTTGGGCGGCCGATGATGTGCCTATTCTTTTTACGCCCAAATTATAAAACTCATATGCTTGTTCCAAGGTTTTTATGCCGCCGCTGGCTTTGACCTCTACGATGTTTTGGTCTTTGTCAACGCCTAAGATACTCTCGCGTTTTTGGGCGCTTTTGATGGTTTTTAGGATAAGCTTGACGGAATCAATATCGGCCGGACCAAAGTATCCCGTGCATGTTTTGATAAACCTTACGCCCGCGCGAACGCAAAGTTCCACAACGCGCGATATTTCTTCCTGGGTTAATAAATTAGTTTCTATAATAATCTTGACCGTTTTGCCTAAGGCCGCTCTTTTTACTTTTTTGAGTTCTTTATAGACATAATCCCAATTGCCCTGTTTTATTTGCGATATGGGTGCGACCACATCCACATCTTGCGCGCCCGCTCTTATGGCTTTTTTTATTTGCTTGACCTTTATGCCGGTAAATTCTTCGCCCAAAGGAAAGGCGACGACCGTCCCTACCTTTACGGGCGAGCCGTGCAAGAGTTTTTTGGCCTTTTTTATTTGCAAAGGGTTGACAATGACCGCGGCGAATTCGTATTTTTTGGCGTCTTCGCACAGCTTTGGATATCCTCGTCAACGACATCGGGACGAAGCAAAGTGGAATCCAAAATCTCCAAAATATCTTTTGAGTCTTTGTATTGCGTCATTAGTTATCTCCTTATCTTTTGAGTTGTTAAGGTTGTTCTTGTTTATATTTTTTGTTGTCTATTAATTTTTTAACCGCGCCGATGCCGTATTTGAACGCCGCCATAGCGCCAAAGCTGCACCAAATGCCTACCAAAAAATATCTGATAAACGAACCTAAGTATAATCCCAAGCCCCAAATCTCAAATAAAGGCTTAAAGCCCTCTTTTATCAAAAGAGCTATAGCCGCGCCAAAGATAACTTTTAGGATTTGAACCCACCATAATTCTTGCCTTACATCATAGCCTATATACCTTTTTTCCAAAAAGTATCCAATGGCTACCGAAATGGAAACGCCGCCGGCCACGAAAAAATCTTTGTGCGCTTGCTCGCTGTTAAAGATCAGCATTAAGATTATGGCTAGGGGTATGATAATCAGCGCCCAATATTCTTCTTTGTCTTTGAGTATGGAAAAAAGGCAATACGTCAAAACGGAAAAAATAGCGCCTATAAAAAAGCCCGCCAATACATCCGTCAGGTAATGCTGTCCAAGATATACCCTAGAAAGCCCGACCAAAACCACAACCAACAGCATAAGCGCCAAAAACCAGTATCGCTTTTTTCTTACCCCGAAATGGATGCCCAAAGTCGTATAAATAGAGGCCGCGCTTTGGGTGTGTCCGCTAGGAAAAGAATATCCGTGCGTAGGCGCGCCTATGCTGATTGCCGCGTCATGAGAAAACGGCCTGGGCCTTTTGATGACATTTTTCAAAATATTGACCGTAAAAGACGCCATCAAAAAATTAAGCCCCATAAACAAGCCAAATCTTTTGTCATAGCACCATAATATTGCAACCGTTACGGCCAAGAATGCTATTTCCTCGCCTAGCTTGGTAATGTTCAAAAATAACGCGTCAAAAAAGGGATTGGATAATTTTTGAAGCGCCCTTATAATATTGATTTCCCAACTCATTATAAATCCTTAAAAAATTATTCTTGAAATATGGTCACATTTTCCCCGTCGGTCCAAAGCCTTTCCAATTGATAAAACTTGCGGGTATCCTCGTAAAAAATATGCACAATAACTTCGCCGTAGTCCATAGCCACCCATCTGCCCTCTTGAAGCCCTTCGCTTCTTAACGGGCTGCGGGCATGTTTTTCTTCAAGCTGTTTTTCCAATTCTTGAGCCAACGCCTTGACAGCCGTATTGGAGGTCGCGGACGCTATCACAAAATAGTCCGCAATAATGGTCAAATGGTTGACATTGATCATGGTAATATCATTAGCTTTTTTGGAGCTTAAAATTCGGCAAATCTCCAACGCTAAATCTTTAGATTCCAATTTTGTTCTCCTTTTGATAATATTCGTAAGCGCTTATAGTAATAGGCGCTATTTCATAATTGTTTTGTTTTAGGAAATTTAAAGTGTTTTTTAGGGCTAACTCTACCGCTTGGTCTATATTTGTTCGGGCGGTTTGGACTATTTTATCAAGTCCCGGCGTCGCGCGGGTCGGCTCAAAATAATCCGCTAAGAAAATTATCTTTTCCAGCAAAGTCATTCCCGGCCTGCCCGTGGTATGATACTTTATGGCGTTTAGGATTTCTTCGTCTTTTATGCCAAAAAAAGTTTTGGCAATTTCATAACCAAAGTCCGCGTGCCGACAAATTGCGGGCAGTTCTATTGTTTGGTAAGAAATACTAAGGCCCAGTTCGTAAGCTCTTTTTAGATTAAGATTTTTTCCTATGTCGTGCAAAAGCGCCGCCAAAATAACCTTTTCAGAATCGGCTCCATATACATATGCGAGTTTTAGGGCCGTTAGCGTTACGGACAAAGTATGGTCAATGCGTTTTTGGGAAAGCCCGAATTGCGAATACTTATCCGTAATTGCGCGATATTTATTGTATAGCCCTTTTTGCTTGATATATTCAAAAACGCCCTCGGGGACATAATCGCGCGCTTGGTCAAAGGCGTTTCTTACCCTGATTTCGGTAGAGGAAATGTCTTGTCCTATAATATCTGATAAAATAAAATTGCCGCCGTATAAATCTTGGAATTCTTTTATGTCCTGCGCGACATTATTATAATGGGGGCGTCTAAACACCAAAAAAGTGGCAAGGCGGCTTAATTTACGCGGATGCCCCCAAGTTTTTAAGTCTTTCATGCTGTCCGCGCCGATAATATATATCAAATTGTCGCGATTAAGAAAATACTCTTTTTGGAAAAATTGCAATGTTTGATAGGTGTAACTTGGCCCGCCTTTTTTTATCTCATAGTCGCTAACTTCCAAATCCGGAAAAGCAAGCCTGCACATATTCAGCCTGTCCTCGGGCGAGGCGTCGGCGCTTTTGTGCGGCGGAATATAATTTGGCAAAATAATTACCTTGTCGTCATTTGAAAAATTTAATGAACTTATAAGTTCTATATGCCCGTAGTGCGGAGGGTCAAATGTCCCGCCAAAAATTATAAGTCTCACGGTTTTATTATACTATCTTTGCTCTTTTTTGAAAAGGTCTTTTGTTTATTATTAGAAAAATTGTCAATAATTAGGAAAAAAGGATATTTATATATGAGTAATAAGATATCGCGGTTTCTGGATTATTTGTTCGCAAGATGCTTAGCGGCGCTTATTATATTTATATGGATAAAATATTACGCTAAAAGCTGGTCGTTATCCATATTATATACAGCTATTGTTATGGCGGTCTTGATAATTGTCTTTGACATAATTTTTAAAAAAGACAAGCCCAAAGAATCCGCTACGGACAAAGCCAAAAAAGAACAAATAATGAACCAGTTATGTCTTAATACCGCGGCTCAAAATTTGGAATTTTTTGGCAAGTTGTTGTCCATTCAGTACGATGTAACCGCGCAAAAATCATGCCTTATTATTAAAAAAGACAATTTAAATATGGCCGTTTTTTTGAAGTTTTCAACATCTAAGCTCGCGCCCAATAATATCATAGACGCCATAAAAGACAGCAAAGAGTTTTACGCCAAAAAAATCTTAATATTATGCAACGGCGCGAACGCAAACGCTTATAGCTTTGCCGCTTGCATAGACGGCGTTCAGATAACAATCTTAGACGACAATGCGGTGTATGAGTTGATGAAAAGATATAATATGTATCCCGAAATAAATCTAAAAATAAATAAATTCCCAAAAAGCTTAAAACTAAAAGAACTAGCCGCTATCGCGTTGTCCAGAAAAAGAGTAAAGGGCTATTTTTTAGGGTCATTATTGTTATTGTTTTCAAGCTTTTTTGTAAGGTATTATATTTATTACCGCATAGCCGCGACTATAATGATGATTATGGCGCTGGTCGCTATGAAAGATTTTAAATTCGTCCAAGAAAAAGAAAAACTTTTGTAAACTTAATCAAACCATTCAAATTCGGTATCCAGCATTAAGACGGTATCGCCGTTTTGGATGCCTTTTTCTTTTAGGGCTTGGTCAATGCCAAGCTCTTTTAGCGCGCGCTGAAAATACGCCAAGGAATCGGGCTCGCTCAACACCACATTGCGCGCAAGGTTTTCTATCATCTTGCCGCTAACGACATAATATCCTTTTTCCAAAACTTCCACTTGGAAAGCGTTGTCTTCCAAATCCTCTAATTCAGCCTCGGGCTCAAATTGCAAATCGGGAACGGGCAATTTTTTTAGTTTGTCCGCCGTTATCGCCAAAAGCCTGTTTATGCCCTGTCTTGTCGCGGCCGAAATCAATACCGCGTCATCTAAATTGGTCGCTTTTTTGAATTGTTCCACTTTGGTTTGGTCTTGCAAGATATCGGCTTTGTTTAACACCACTATTTGAGGCAAATCGGCCAGTTTGTCCAAAAAATTTTTGAGTTCTTGGTTGACTATATTATAGTCGTCAACGGCGTTCCTGCCCTCTATCTCGGATATGTCCACAACATGAAGCAGCAGCCTAGTGCGCTCTATGTGCCTTAAAAATTGATGGCCCAATCCCGCGCCTTGCGCCGCGCCCTCTATAATGCCGGGGATGTCCGCGGCGACAAAGAAATAATCTTGATATCTGACCACGCCCAAAGAAGGCGACAATGTTGTAAAAGGATAATCGGCTATCTTGGGCTTGGCTTGCGATATAACGGACAAAAGGGTGGACTTGCCTACATTGGGATAGCCTATTATGCCCACATCGGCGATGAGTTTTAGCTCCAATGTGACAACGTATTCCTTGGTTATTTCCCCGCGCTGGGCGAAACGGGGCGCACGTCTTCTTGACGTGGCGAACTTGGCGTTGCCTCTTCCGCCGCGCCCGCCTTTTAGCAATACCTTTCTTTGACCGTCATAAACAAGGTCGGCGACAATCTTGCCTTCTTGGTTTTTGATAATTGTGCCCATGGGCACTTTTATTATTAAGTCTTGGCCGCTCTTGCCCGTTTTTTTGTTGGTTTCGCCGTTTTTTCCGTTTTCGGCGCGGAAATGCCTATTATACTTAAAATCCAAAAGCGTATTTAGGTTTTTGTCCGCGACAAATATTATATCCCCGCCTTTGCCGCCATCGCCTCCGTCCGGCCCGCCGTCGGGAACATAGCGCGCGGTAAAAAAGGATACTTTGCCGTCGCCTCCATTTCCAGCTTTGATTACTATTGTAGCTTGATCTATAAACATAGCTTTCCTAGTTATATTTATTCGCTTTTTTATTTAGTTTTTTCTTGGAGTTTTTTGATTATTTGTTCGGCGGCTTTTTTGCCCGCGCCCATAGCCAAAATAACCGTTGCCGCGCCCGTCACGGCATCGCCGCCCGCATAGACGTTTTTAACGGTGGTCATGCTGTTTTCGTCTACAATCAGCGCGCCTTTATTGGTAGTCTTTAAGGCTTGATAGCTGTTTGCCAGCAGCGGATTAGGGCTTGTGCCTATCGCCACAATCACCGTGTCGCATTCTATTATATAATTAGTGCCTTCAATTTCAACGGGTCGCCGCCTGCCCGTCTCGTCGGGTTCGGTCAATTCGCATTTTAGGCATTCTATGCCCGTAACTTTGCCGTCTTGGCCCAAAATCCTTACGGGCTGGGACAAAAGCTCAAACTTGACGCCTTCTTCCAGGGCGTGCTCGGCTTCTTCGGCCCGACAGGGCATCTCTTGTTTGGAACGGCGATAAACGACATAAACTTCCTGGGCGCCCAATCTCAGCGCCGTTCTCGCGGCGTCCATAGCCACATTGCCGCCGCCCAACACAACGACCTTATTGCCCCGCCAAACAGGCGTGTCATAATCGGGGTCGTAGGCTTTCATAAGATTGACCCTCGTTAAGTATTCGTTGGCTGAAAACACGCCGTTTAGGTTTTCGCCCTCGATGCCCAAAAACTTGGGCAACCCCGCTCCGCTGCCTATAAATACGGCGTCGTATTCTTGTAAGATTTCTTCCATTGTTATGGTTTTGCCCACTACCGTGTTAAGCTCTAGCTTTACGCCTAGGCCCAAAACTTTGTCTATTTCTTTTTGGACTAAGACTTTGTGCAATCTAAACTCAGGTATGCCGTATATCAGCACGCCGCCCGCTTTGTGAAAAGCCTCGTAAATAGTTACTTCGGCTCCTCCTAGCGCCAAGTCTGCCGCGGCCGTAAGTCCCGCGGGGCCCGCCCCGATTACCGCCACTTTGCCGATTTTTTCTTTGGGAACGGCCGGCGTATCGTCAAAATGCTTTAGCGCGTAATCGGCTGTATATCGCTCCAGCGCCCCTATCGCCACGGCTTGACCGTCCACTCTTTTTCTTATGCAGTTTTTTTCGCATTGTTCTTCCTGGGGGCATACCCTGCCGCACACGCCGGGCAAGTTATTGGTTTGCTTTATTATATCAATAGCGCCTTTTTGGTTTTTCAAGGTCAATTGCTTGATAAAGGCGGGTATGTCAATATTGACCGGGCAGCCTTTGATACAGGGCGCGTTTTTGCATTGCAGACATCTTTCCGCTTCTAATATCGCCGTTTGGTCGTCAAAAGGACAACTGACTTCCTCAAAAGTTTTGATTCTTTCCAACGGGTCTTTTTCTTTTTGTTTTTGTCGCTCGCGTTTTACCATAAATGCTCTCCTATAATTGCCTTTTTTGCCCTTTAAGACGGCATAGGTGTTCCCGTTCGTAATCCAAATATG
Source organism: Clostridiales bacterium (assembly GCA_012512255.1). Lineage (NCBI taxonomy): Bacteria > Bacillati > Bacillota > Clostridia > Eubacteriales > Clostridiales bacterium. The sequence continues at coordinate 7,961 of JAAZDJ010000092.1, forward strand.
TCTTGGAACGGTTGATAGCCTCGTCCCAATCAACCAAATGCCCGTCAAACTCAGGCCCGTCCACGCACGCGTATTTTATCTGTCCGCCTACCGTAACGCGACAGCACCCGCACATGCCCGTGCCGTCTACCATCAATGTGTTCATACTTACAATTGTCTTAATGTTATGCGTTTTGGTAAGGGCGCAAACGGCTTTCATCATTGGTATCGGTCCCACGGCAAACACCAAATCGTAATTTTTGCCCTGTTCTATAAGGTCTTTTAACGTATCGGTCACAAAGCCTTTCCTTGCATAGCTGCCGTCGTCCGTAGTAAGATATAAATTCTTGGCGACGCTTTTGAACTCCTCTTCATACAAAATCAGATCTTTGTTGCGCGCTCCGATTATCACATCGCAAGGCTTTGAGATAGATTTAAACATCTTCGCCTGCGGAAAAACATCGGCGCAGCCTATGCCGCCGCCCACTAAGACGGGGTTTGAGTATATATCCAAACGCGAAGCCTCGCCCAAGGGGCCTACTATATCGCATACGCTGTCGCCCGCGTTAAGACGCGATAGTTTATAGGTCGTGCCGCCCACCACTTGAATAAGCAAGGTCAATGTTCCCTTTTGCTTGTCAAAATCGCATATGGAAAACGGAACTCTTTCGCCTTTTTCATCCGCGCGTAAAATTACAAATTGTCCAGCCTTGGCGTGTTTTACGACTTTAGGCGCTTCAAAAACAAATTCAAATATATTCTCGGCTAGTTTCCGTTTTGACAATATTTTGCTCATAAAAAACACAAAACTCCTTTACGCAGCAATCTTCGCATTTGGGTCTTTTGGCATGGCAAGTCTTTCTACCGTGGACGATAAACAAATGGTGGGATATGGTCAACTGCTGGTTTTCTATAAGCCTTACCAAATCCATTTCGGTCTTTTCGGGCGTAGGGGCGTCGCTAAGACCCAACCTGTGCGAAACTCTAAAAACATGGGTGTCCACGGGCATTGCCTGCTCGCCAAAAGCGACCGCCCGCAAAACATTGGCGGTCTTCCTGCCCACGCCCGACAAGCTCATCAGTTCTTCTTGGGTCTTTGGCACCTTGCCGCCAAATTTATAGACTATATCTTTGGAAGCTTTGATTAGATTTTTTGCTTTGGCGTTATAAAAACCGCAAGAATATATGAGTTTTTTTAGGTTTTCTTCGTCAGCGCGCGCCATCTTTTCGGGCGTGCCGTATTCTTTAAAAACGGCGGGCGTTATTTTATTGACCCGCTCGTCCGTGCATTGGGCGCTTAGTATTACCGCGACAAGCAACTCAAACTCGTTGTTGTAACGCAAAGCGGTATCGGGCGCGCCGTAACAATCCTTTAATTTTTTTATAATCCGCGCGGTTCTTTCGTCCATTTTTTATTCTTTTAATTCTATCACATCTTGAAAGGTTTGCAAGTATTTTTACTTAAGGCTTGCCCTTATTGTCTTGAAGCCAAGCGACCGTGTCTTTAATGGTTTGCGTTAAATCTCTCGGCTGAAAGCCTAGCTGATTGACTGCTTTTTGGATATCAAAATCACAATTGCGTTGCAATATGGAAATGCTGTAAGGATTAAAAGCGCAGCTTTTGCCGAATATTTTAAATAATCCATTAGCCAAAAAACCAAAAATATACATCAAGAATAAAGGCAACCTTATGTAAATACTTTTTGTGTTTGAAAATTTGCCTATTAATTTGGCTATTTCTTTTATGTCTTTTTTTTGGTTGGCTATGATATAGTCTTGATTGCCGTATGGGCTGTCCATGGCGCTTATCATTGCCGCCGCGACATCCCTAACATCCACAAAGTTATACGAACCTTTGAAGTAAAATTTCAAAAAAATCTTGGACTGGTAATAAGAAATAATCTTGCGGGAATACGAAACTCTATAATCCCTAGGACCGATTACCGCGGAAGGAAAAACGCTTACGATATCAAGCCCGCGTTGCCTGCCTCTGTCTATCTCTTGGCTTGCCAAAACCTTGGTCTTGGCGTAAGCGCCTTTTACGTTATTGATACCGGTTTCAACATCTTCAATGATTTTGCCCGTTTTGGGCGTTTTTAGCGCTTCCACGCTATTGGCAAAGATAAGCCTTTTTACGCCGTGTTTTAGGCAAGCGTCAATAACATTGCGGACGCCCAGCACATTGGTCTGGTATAATTCTTGGGTTAGTTTTTTGCCCAAGCTTATAACGCCCGCGGTATGAAACACATATTGGCGGCCCTCAACCGCTTTTTGCGCGTCTTGATATTTTTTGATATCGCCTATTACTACTTGGGAAACAAGGTCTTTAATATGGTCAATGCCTTTTGGACTTCGGACCAAGATTTTTAGACGGTCCTTTGGAAAAATTTTGGACAATTCATATACCAAAGTATTGCCGATATGACCTCTGGCGCCTGTGACTAATACCATATTAACCCCAAAAAATATATAATAAAAACACAATAAAGTATAGCACCAAACGGCGCTAATGACAATAAAACTAAAAAGGCTATAAAAGATTAAAGGCGATTTCTTTTACAGCCAATCCATATAGGTTTTTAAGTCCACATAACCGTCATCGCTTACCTTGACGCCCTCGCTTTCTAAAAGTTTTTTTTGGATTTGCTCGCCCCCAAAGGCAAAACTAGGGGCGAGTTTGCCATGGCAATTGACTACGCGGTGGCACGGGATATTTTCAGGGTCAGGGTTATGATGCAAAGCGTATCCCACCACCCTGCTTGCGCGCGGGCTGCCCGCCATAAACGCGATAACGCCGTATGTGCAAACCTTGCCTTTTGGGATTTTTTTGACCGCTTCGTATACTCTTTGGAAAAAATTTGCCATAGACTTTTTACCTTGGTTTTTAACTTTATTATCTATTGTTTTTATATCTTATTTTAAGTTTTTTAAAATGTTTTGTATTACCTTTAACAACTCTTGAGAGTCTTTTAAGCTGAAAATCGGGCTCTGTTTTTGGTTATTTTGTTGTAATTGCTCAAAATACTCTATCTCATACTCATAGCCGTTGATTTTGTGCGGGAAAGAGAATGTTTTGGCCTGGCCTTTTGTTTTCAAAATGACTTTATCCGCGCCTATATAATAAGGAAGGATTATTTTGCCCTTTTCGCCTAAAATAACGGCTTTTATATTCGGAATCTTTTTCTTGATGCTGCTAATTAGACTGGCCTTCGCTCCTTGTATGTTTTCTAAAACAATTTTATCAACCAAATCTATGCCTTGAGGGTCGCGTTTTATTAAGGTTTTTATTACGGTAAAATCGCCCAAAACCAACCTTGCCAAAAACATGTTATAAATGCCTATATCCAGCAACGCGCCTCCGCCGTTTTGGTCATACAGCCTGGATACCGACCTTGGGATATTTATGCAAAAGCGGCAATCCAAAGATACAACCTTGCCGATCGCCCCGTCATTGATAAGCTCTTTTGTCTTATGAATGGCGGGCAAATAAGCCGTCCATAAAGCCTCCGCCAATAAAGCGTTGTTTTCTTTCGCAGCGGCGGTCATAGCTTGCAACTCGTCCATATTTATGGCATTGGCTTTTCGCATAAAACCGATTTGCCTTTTTGCAAGCACATAAGGCTGTCAGGCATATGGCGCTTGTTGACCGTGGCGATATAGGCGATATCAAATTTGTCAAAATCTATATTTTCATAAGAATAAAAATTCTGGATGCCGTGTTTTAAGGCAAAATTTTGAGCCCTTTTAAAATCCGACGATACAACAGCCGTTATTTGTTTTTGGGATTGTTTTAACACATTCAAAAATGTCGCGGCCATTCTGCCCGTGCCGAAGAC
>JAAZDJ010000093.1 GCA_012512255.1 Clostridiales bacterium
ACATTACGGTGGGCGAACTTAAAAGTCCGGCTTTGACGGCGGTATCGCCTAATACAAGCGCGCCCACAATGCTCATCGCCATGCCCACATACCGCGGCAACCTTAAACTCGCTTCGTGGATTATCTCAAACAAGAGTATGACAAACAGCATTTCAAACATCGGCGAAAAAGGCACGCCTTGGCTGGAATTGAGGATTGTTACCAAATAGTCTATGGGCATCGCCATATAATGAAAAATCCTAAGCGCCACATAAATCGCTGGCAGCTGCGTTCCCAACAAAATTCCCAATAGCCTCATAAATCTCAAAAAAGTGGAACGCGTGCTTTTTGTGTAATAGTCGCCGCTTTCCTGTATATCCTCAAAAAAGATAAAAGGAACAGTCAACACCATAGGCGAGCCGTTGACGATTATAGCCACCCTGCCTTCTAAAATCTTGGATACGATTATATCGGGCTTTTCGGCGACGCCTACCGTTCTGAACAACGAATTGGGCTTTTCGCTGATAAACTGCGCTATGTAGTTTGAGTCTATTATTCCGTCAATGTCTATAAGTTTGAGCCTGTGGCTTACTTTTTGCACGATATATTCATCGGCGATGCCTTTTATGTAACAAAGCGCGACTTCGGTATTGGAATATCTGCCGATAGAATGCTTTTCATAGACAAAGGCTGGCGTATGCAGCCGCCTCCTTAGCATTGTTATATTAGTTTTTATATCTTCGGTAAAGCCTTCGCGCGGACCCATCAACAAAGCCGAAGTAGGCGGCTCTGTTATGGCGCGCGTAGTCCATTGGGCGCATCCTACGGTTAACGCCTTATTAAAGCCGTCTATCAACAAAACGCCGTTGCCGTCTAATATGTTCCTTATCGCTTGGTCTGTAGATTCTATTTCGTCAACGCCAAATGTATTGATTACATGGAGTTTCAAATACATTGGCACATCTTTGGCGATTTTATCGCTGTCCATAAGTCTTTTTAGGACATCGCGCACCGACTCAGGCTCTATTGCCCCCTCTAAAAAAATAAAACAACATTTAACCCCGGACTTTAAGCTAATATCGCGGTGGTTTATATCGGCGTTGTTGAAAAACAGCTCAAGAAGCTTTTTTTTGTTTGTTTTTAGGTCTTTAACAAATTCCATATCTTTCCCAATAATAAATATTAACAAATTTAGAATTTGCAAATATTTTCCAATTATTCTAAATATAGGTTTAAAATGTAAAAAACCAAGAGGCTTTTATAAATTTTTGGGCGCGCCGCCAAATTATATAATTGACTTTTTTGGCATTGCTGATATAATAAATTTGATATTTTTTTTGTTAAGGCTAAATTTCGGCTTTTTGGATTGACGATAAATTTTTGCCGATATTGGGCCTAATTATAAGAAAGATAAAAAAATATGTTCCCGTAGCTCAGCTGGATAGAGCGCCGCCCTCCTAAGGCGGGAGTCGGACGTTCAAATCGTCTCGGGAACGCCAAAAAACCTGTCTTTTTCATGACAGGTTTTTTTTAATTTTTTAATAGCAAACAGCGTCAAAAAACTGTTGTTAAATTTTTATTAAAATGCCTAAAAAGCTGCTAATAATTGAAAAGTTATCTGATTTGGATTGTTTTTTGATTATCTTATCGGTTATAATATTAGTTATATTGTATAAATATTTTAGGAGCCAAAAGATGAATCATAAGTTTTTATGGGGCGTAGCGACTTCTGCCTATCAGATTGAAGGCGCTTATAACGAAGACGGCAAGGGTTTGTCTATTTGGGATGTTTATACCAAAGAGCGCGGCAAGATTTTCCAAAACCATAACGGCGACATAGCCTGCGACCATTACCATAGATTTGAAAGCGATATAGAATTAATCAAGGAATTGGGCGTCAACGCTTACAGGTTTTCAATAAGTTGGCCCAGAATTTTGCCCCAAGGCGCGGGCAAGGCCAACCAAAAAGGCCTTGATTTTTACAATAGAATAATTGACTTATTGCTTAAGGCCGATATTGAGCCTTTTATCACGCTTTATCATTGGGACTTGCCTTACGAGTTAAACTTAAAAGGCGGTTTTTTGAACAATGATTTTCCTAACTGGTTTTGCGGATACGCCGATACGGTAGCGAGAGCTTTCCAAGATAGGGCAAAATTTTTCGTAACATTTAACGAGCCGCAATGCATAATCGCCGGCTATGGCGAGGGCAATTTCGCGCCCGGCTATAAAGCGTTAAAATGCGAAAGGCTAAGGGCCGCGCATAATCTTTTGCTCGCCCACGCCAAAGCCGTTCAAGCATTCAAAAGTTATAACGATGACGCCAAAGCCGGTTTGGTTACCTGCGGCTCGGCTTTTTATCCCGCCATGGCAAACGAGCAAAATATAAAAGTTCTTACCCAAGCTTATCAAAGCCAATATGACGAAAGCTCTATTTTGATTTATACGGATCCGATATTCTGGGGCAAATATCCCGAACAATGTTATATTAATTATCCCGAGTTTTACCATAATATTAATCCGGACGACCTAAAACTCATATCAACGCCTGTTGATTTTTTGGGCATTAACAACTATGAAGGCGCGCCCGTAATATCGGACGGCGCTAACGGATTTAAAGTTTACCAAAGACACGACGGCTACCCTAAGACCGACACAGGCTGGGCGGTGGAAGAAGACGGGATTTATTGGATGAGTAGATTTTTGTATGAAAGATACAACGCGCCCATATACATAACCGAAAACGGCATGGCTAGCAATGATTGGGTGCATCTTGACGGCGCTGTCCGCGATCATGCGCGCATTGATTATTTAAAGCGATACATAGGAAAGGTCTGCCAAGCCATAGAAGACGGAGTAGATATAAGGGGATATTTCGTTTGGAGTCTTTTGGATAATTTTGAATGGGCAAGCGGCTATTCAAAACGCTTCGGGCTTGTGCATGTTGATTACAGGACGCAAAAGCGCACACCAAAAGATTCTTTTTATTGGTATAGGGATTTTATTAAGAGTCTAAAACCATAAATTGATTTTTTGCCGTTTTGATTTATATTAATTTGTTATCGGTTTTGATTTTGATATAATTATAAATAATAATACTGTTTAGGATAAAGTGGAATGAAAAAAGTCAGCGTAAAAAACCTGCTTAAGCCCAAAGAAGTTTTCGCGGAAGGCTTGTCATTTTATAAAGTTTTTTTGATTTTTGTGTTTGCCTGTATTTTTGGGACATACTACGAGCAAGTTTTGAAACTGATAGCCGACGGCGTTTGGGTAACGCAGCAAGGCGTTATTTACGGGCCTTTTAATCCCGTTTATGGCTTCGGCGCGGCGGGGCTGATCGCGCTATTGGTAAGGAAAAAAAGAAAATGGTATTGGTCTTTTTTGCTTGCCGCGGTCGTCGCGGGGTTTTTTGAGTATTTTTTGCACGAGCTTGAATATATCTTTACGGGCAATGTTTCTTGGGATTATACATATTTGAAACTGTATATCCCGTCTATTGTCACTAAGGGCGCTACGGCCGGCACTAGCGTGTTGCACATGGCTATATGGGGGGCGCTTGGGCTGTTTTTGGAATTTATAGTTTATCCGATATTATCCAAGCTGATAGAAAAAATCCCGCCTTTGCAAGGCAAAATGGTTTGCAACGCGTTAGCGGTGTTTTTGACGATAAACATTCTCCTAACGGGCGCGGTTTTTATAAGATATGGCGAGCGCCAAAAAGGCAAAGAGCCTCTTACTTTTATAGGCGCGTGGCTGGACAGGAATTATCCCGACGAATATGTTCACGAAATTTTCCCCGACAAAAAGCTGGAAGAAACCGAACACAATAATGAAACATTATAAACAAAATGAGGATTTTTGGTATATGGAAAACAAAAACGAAAACCTACAAGAAGAGAAACGCTATCAGGAGCTTATGAGCCGCCAGCTAGGCTTTCTTAAAAGGTTACTATTTGCTATTTTTGGCCTTATAAGCCTTGTGTTTATGATTTTGAGCGCTGTGTTTTTGGCATTGGGCATGGATAACCCAACTTATAATACTTTGGCGATAATATACGCGTCTGTGGGCGTAGGGTTATTATTTATAGGGCTTTTGATTTACATGCTTATACCCAAAAACAAAGAATATGATTATCAAAGATTTAAAAAACGCATTAAAAGACACGGGATACTTAACAATCTAGAATTATGCGCGATGATTACAATTTTGGACGAGAAAATTGAGCGGCTGGAAAAAGTTGTTTCACAATTAAAAGAAAAAATAGAATAAAATATAAACCCTCGCCTATGGGTTGGAATAGCTGTTTAATGCCAAGCATATGGCAAATAACTTTTAAGGATATTATAATTAAGCGCTAAAAAAAGAGATGTTTTTATTGCATCTCTTATTTTTTTGTAAAAGCGATAAAAGCCCAAAAAACTTTATCTTCTTCTTCCTCTTGCCAAGAATATTATCGCCAGAAATCTCAGCATGCTCAAAATTGCCACAACAAGCGAGGCTACATAGGTCCACGCCGCCGCGTTGAGGACTTTTTTGGCTTGTTCGGTCTCCTGCGCGGGCAAAATCCCGCTGGTAGTAAGCAGCGCCGCCGCGCGTTTTGAGGCGTTAAACTCGGTGGGCAAGGTTACAAGGCTGAAAAGGATTGAAGAACCGTAAAAAATCAATCCCGCGTAAATGATTATATCGCCTATAAAAGTGCCCGGCACAGCCAAGCCGAAAATAATGCCGATAATAAGCAGCGGCCACATAAGACGGGAAGCGAAGTTTACAATAGGCACCAAAGAATTTCTAAGCCTTATGGGCATATAGTTGTCAGCGTATTGCAAGGCATGTCCAACCTCGTGCGCCGCCACCCCAAGCGCCGCCACGCTGGAAGAATCAAACACGCCGCTAGAAAGCCTTATCGCTTTGTTTTTGTGGTCGTAATGGTCGGTTAATGTGCCCGGGGTTTTTTGCACTTGGATATCAAAAAGGCCGGCGCGGTTTAGCGCGCCTCTTACCATTTCGTATGCCGTAATCCTTGATTGTGAATAGACCCTTGAATATGTTGAATATGCCGAAGTGACTTTGCTTTGGGCATATATGGCCAATAAGATTCCGGGCAGCAAAACTATGCCTGTAATATAGTATAATATCATTTTATCACCTCTTTAGTGTTATTATATCATATAGTTAAAAACATATACAATAAGGGTGTTTTACAGTATGATAACATTATTTAAACTCTATTTCAAAGAAATTATCAATCTTGTTATTGCGATACACGGCCTTGAATAACGAAGCCTTATTATTCTTGTCAATTAATAAAAAGCTGTGCGGATACTGCAAATAATAATTATTGGGCATAATTTCAACATAGTCCTCAAAAAACTCTTCCAGCTTTTGTTCAGTTAAGATTTCGTTCAAAGAATCGGTAAGATAATATTTGGCCTCCGCAAAATCTTTGCATTTTACCGCCTCAAAAACCGCTATGGGCATAAGCCTGATGTCTTGGGCGCGGTTTGGCTCTTTGTTGACATAAACATAATACTCGTCGATCTTTTCCAAGGTCTGACCGTCAAACACGCTAACCTTTCCTCTAAGCGCGATATCGCGGTTGAGCTTAAGAGCGCTTATCTTTTTGCCTTCTTGCCGAATAAGGTCAAAAAACCCTTCTATCTTAATTTTGTATTTTTTGGGCTTGCCCTTAATGACCAAAAGATATTTGTCTTTGAAGTTATCGTCGTCTTTTTGCGCCGTGACCGCCGCCACCAAGTCCGAGTTTAGCATTTCGGCCTTTAGGGTGAAGTTTTTTAGGTTTTTGGGCAGAGTATGATAAAATACGTCTTTGCCGTATTCAATACAAAGGCGGTCAACTCTGTCATTGATAAGACTGACGGTATAGCTTTTGCTCGCGCCTTTTTTGGCGGGTTTTGGATTGTTTTTGGCCGGGGATTGCTTGCTTGGTTTTTCTTCATTTGGCTTGGCAGGATTTTGGGAACTCGCTGAGTCTTTTATATCGTTTTTGCCGTCTTGGGTTAAAGGCGCTTTTTCAGCCGAAGCGTTTTGTATGTTGTTATTGTTTTGCGGCGTCGCCAAATTATTGGCGTTATTGATTTTTTGTTCCGTTATATTGTAAGATATTTGGCTATCGTCATCTTTATAAGCAGTTTGCGTATTAGAAATTTGGTCTGCAATCCTAAAATTATTTTGGGACGAATCGGCCGCCACTTTTACGCTTTGTATTATTTTCTTAATAGGCGGCTCGTATTCGGTTTGGTATTTGGGCGCGTTAAGCCTTAGTTCGTAACGCCTCTCGGGCAAAGATATTATAGTCCCAAATTCTTGGGGCAAGGTCATATTTGGGTTTACTCTCAAAGAAAACGCAAAGGGCTTGTAATCCAATTCCAGCGGCATCGCCCAAAAATATAACAAAGCGTTTTCTTCCGTATAAAAAGTAATCGGCGTCGCGGCGTTGCCCAAAAACACCCCGTTTACCGTGATAAGCATATTATCGTTTCCAATTATATACAAATGGCTATTCATATTGTAATTTTATGCCTATGTAAGACTTAATTATGTATAACATTTTGTTTTTGTGTCCATAATTTAAACATCAAATTATATCGGAGTGTTTATATGGAATGGACAGTGGAAGAAACCAAAAGGTTGTTTGAGTTATGCGCTCAAGCGCGAAAAGAAGGCAAGGGCCTAAAAACCGCGTTTGAGACGGTGGCGCGCGAAGTGGGACGCAAGCCTAACAGCGTGCGAAACTATTATTACGCCCATCTTAAAACCCTAAATCTTATGCCCGAGATGTCCCAAAAACTTGGAATCAAAGTTTTGCCGTCCAGGACGACTTCGTTCAAGACATTTACCGAACCCGAGATCGTGGAGTTGGTAAGGCATATTTTGATAGAGCAGGCCAAGGGCAAGAGCGTGCGAAGCGTTACCACTGAAATGGCAAAGGGCGACAAGAGCTTGATGCTCAGGCTACAAAACAAATACCGCAGCGTTGTCTTTAGACAGAGAAAGAAGACCGAAAACATTATAAGGGAATTGCGCGCCCAAAAGATCACATTTTTCAACCCTTACACCAAAAGCGTGGTAACAGAAGGCGTGGAAGAGCCTATGGACGACTACGCGTTGTTTAGCAACCTCAAAACCATTACCGCCTCGCTAGACGACGAACAGGTTAGGGACTTGTTTAAGGGATTGGCGCGCTTAGTCCATATGGCGACATCCAATCCGGGCGACGAGCACGCTATTGATATCAAGGTATTGGAGCTCAAAAAGAAAGAACAAGAAGTCCAAAAACTTGCCGAAGAAAACAAAGCGCTAAAGGGCATGATAGAAAAGTTGCGGCTTGAGCTTACCGAGCGCAAACTTGACAGCAACCTGGAACAGCTAAGGGAGATAAACAAGACATTCTTGACCAAAGCCGACAACGACAAGATAAAAAGCTTGGGCGAGTATGTCTCCGAATTGGGAAAAATCTTGGCAAAGACCAAATAAAAAACTTATTTATAAGACGAAATAAATTCGCTAACCGCAAAAGAAAGGGGCACGTCTTTTAGCGTGGCAAGCCCGATGCCTCTTGAGGGCAGCGGCGGGTCAGTCTTGATTTCTATCAGGATTCCTTCGTCCAATTCTTTTTGGATATATTCTTTTACCACGCAGGCAATCCCTAGCCCGTTGATTGCAAACTCTTTTAACAGATCAAGACTGCCAAGCTCTATATCAGGCGTTACATTAACGCCGTTTTCTTTTAGGAAGTTTAGGACATTTTTTCGGGAATTGCTGTTTTTGTCCAACATCATAAGCGTATGGTCGGTCAAAACGGACAGGCTTTGGGTCTGTTCGGCCAAAGACTTATGCTTTTGGTTGGTCACAAAGCAATCCCGCACGCGATCGATCTCGGTAATTTCTAACGCTGAATCATTGACGGGCATATTGACAAACGCCACGTCAATCAGCCCTGTCTTTAACAAATCAATCGCGCCTGTGGTGGTGCAATTGGTGAGCTGGATTTTGATTTGCGGGTGCTTTTCGTGAAAAGCGTTTATCTTATCCAGGAGATGATATTTGATAAGGCTGTCGCCCGCGCCTATATGCAGCACGCCAATCGCCAAGTTTTTCATCTGCCTGAACTTGTTTTCGGCCGACCTTATTAAGTCAATGGCTTTTTCCACATACCCGAACATCATCTCGCCTTCGTTTTCGGTCAGCTTCATTCCTTTGGGCGTGCGCACAAAAAGCCTTCCGCCCAGCAAAGTTTCAAGCTGTTTTATGGATTGGCTAACGGCGGGTTGGGTTATGTAAAGTTCTTTAGCCGCTTTGGTGAGATTGCCTGTTTTGCCCACCGTATAAAAGACTTTGTATAATTCCAAATCTATTGACATAATTTTTCCTTATGAAACTTGCGCTTTTGTTAATTTTTTCTTATGTTTATTATATCTCAAAATACTTGTATTTGCAATGCCTAATTAAAAATTAAAATTATGATATTTTTATAAAAAACGCAAGATATATATTTTTATTGACTAACACAATCAAAATTGCTAATATTGCGTTAAGGTTTTATTTTTTTATGGAGCGTATTATGAAGTTTGACATTGAATTGGTCGGTAAAATAGGCTCAATGGCGCTGATCAACGAAGAAAAAAACGACTTGGATTATAACAAATTTGCCCGCATTGGCAAAGAGTTAAGGCCCGGAATCGTTTGGGTTTCAAGCGGCGCGACCGAGATTGGCAGGCTTGATTATATAAAACGCATGGGTTGCGAGCTAAAAGGCGACAGCGAGGACAACAAGACCGATTATTCCGCTCAAGGCCAGGCGATTTTGATGCAAACATACAGGATGTTTGTTAATCCCAATTACAATATAAGACAGGTTTTGGTAGAACATCAGCATTTTAACAACGAGGAAAAACGGGAGCATATCAGAAACTTTTTGTTCAGGTGCGTAGCCCAAAAAGCCATTCCTATAATTAATTACAATGACGCGGTCTCGTGCGAGGAAAATCGCCGAATGGAAATTGCCGCCCTGAAGAAAAACGGGGGCAACCATGTGGTAGAGCTTGTGGATAATGACGAAACCGCGAGCTTGATCGCTTGTTTGGTAAAGACCAAAAGATTGCTGATTTTGACTAGCGTCGACGGAATTTATAAAGACCCCAAAGATCCTTCCACTTTGATTGAGGAAATAAGCGGCAAAGATATATACGAGGTCTTGGATAATATAGAGGCTTGCAAAGCGCTGTGCCAAGGCTCAAGCAGAATAGGCGCGGGCGGAGCCGCGGCCAAGCTTGAATACATAAAAGAACCCGTCAAGATGGGCACGCTTGTGTATATCGCCAACGCCAAATATTCTATAAAAGATATTTTGGAAGGCAAGGCAAAAAGGACTTTTATAGGCGTAAGATAAATTTTCCTTTATAAAAAATCTGTCTTTGAAACACCCTAATATTTGGCGGCGTTTTTTTATAAAAAGTTTAAGCCATTTGTTGACGGATTATTTAAACGGAAGTATAATGATAATACTCTACCAATATGGTAGGGTATTTATTGTTATAGGAGCGATATGAAAAAGGCAATTCTCAAAATACAAGATCTCCATGTCAAGATAAAAGACAAGGAAATTCTAAAAGGCGTAAACTTGGAAATCGGCGGCGGCGAGATTCACGCCGTGATGGGTCCCAACGGAAACGGAAAGTCCACTCTGGCAGCTGTCGTTATGGGCAGCCCTTTTTTTGAAATTACCAAGGGTAAAATTATTTATGACGGCGAGGATATTACAAACATGCCGACTGACGAGCGGGCAAGACGGGGCATATTTTTGGGCATGCAATACCCTAGCGAGATTAGCGGCGTTACCAATATGCAGTTTTTGTATTCGGCTTATAACGCCATAAATCCCGACAAAAAAATGTCTTTGGGCGTTTTAAAGAAAAATGTAACGGCGGCGGCTGCTGCGCTGGAAATGGGCAAGGACATGCCCAACCGCTATTTAAATGTGGGATTTTCGGGCGGCGAAAAAAAGCGAAACGAAATCTTGCATATGCTGATGCTGCGTCCCCGATTTGTAATGCTGGACGAGATTGACTCAGGATTGGATATTGACGCTTTGCAAACCGTGGGCAAAAACATAACCAATTACGCCGATGAAATGGGCGAAAACGCCGCTTTTTTGATTATTACGCATTACCAAAGATTGTTAAACTATGTTAGACCCGATTTTGTGCATGTTTTGTACGAGGGCAAGATTGTCATTACGGGCGGGGAAGAGCTTTCTTTGAAGCTTGAGAGCGAAGGTTACGAATGGCTGAGACAACAAGGCGTTTAATTTACGCAAAAGACCATAAAACAATACAAATTAATCAAGACGGCGTTTATCGTCTGCATTTTAGGGGCGTAAATGATAAAGTAAATGTCGTCATTTCCCAAAACACAAGAGCGTATATTACGCATAGGTTTTGCCCTCGGGCGCCCTTTATAGATATTGATTATAAACTTGAACAAGGCGCGCATTTGACGCTTAGCGCGTTTTGCGATTGCAAGACTATGCAAGTCAATCATAATATGGTATTGGGCGCTAATAGTATTTTTGAGGGATATTACGGATTTGTAGGACAAAGCGTGCAAGACAATTGGACGATAGATTTATGTTCGGGCGTTTTGGCCAAACTTTATGCCGTTAGCTTTTGCCAAAACTCAGACCGACATAATCATAACTTGACCACCCGCCAAATTGAAGGCGATAATAAAGTCCGATTTAGAGGGCGGGGCGTGGCGGTTATGGATTCTATGTGCAAGTTTACAACCAAGGGAGTAATCAACAAGGGCAGCTCGGGCGCTTATTGTTCGCACAGGAGCAAGATATTGACGCTGTCCGACAACGCCAAAGCCCAAATTGACCCAAGCCTTATTATAGACGAATACGATGTCCAAGCCGCGCATTCGGGCAGCGTGGGCAGAATAGGCAAAGACGAATTGTTTTATATGATGTCGCGGGGTTTAAGCGAACAAGAGATTATTAACCTTATTTCTTACGGTTTTTTGGTGTCCAGGATTGAGGGTTTTTTGATAAAACCCGACAGGCTAAGATTTTACAAAGCGATAAAGCAGGATGCGCTATGAACAAATATAGAAAAGATTTTGCGCTTATTCAAAAAGGCGAATGGGTATATCTAAACAACGCGGCGCAAACGCTTGTGCCCAAGCCTGTAATAGACGAGATGGCAAGATATTATACGGAGGTCGGCGCCAATGTCCATAGGGGCGTGGATTCGTTGGGGTTTGAGGCGACCAGATTATACGACCTCGCGCGCGAAAAAGTCGCCAAATTTTTGGGCGCGGGCGATAAAGGCAAAGTCATTTTTACGCGCGGCGCCACATCGGCGCTCAATCTAGCGGCGCGCTCTTACGGTCAGGTTTTGTCAGACGGCGACGAGATAGTGGTTTCAATGTCCGAGCATCATTCCAACTTTGTGCCATATCAACAGCTCGCCAAGGAAAAAAACCTAAAGTTAGTCTTTGTCCCGTTGGACGAGCGGGGCAGCGTTACCGCCCAAAACCTAAAAAGCGTGTTATCGCCCAAAACCAAAATCGTGGCTATATCGCATATGACCAATGTTTTGGGCTCCATTAACGACATCGGGGCGTTGGCGGATGTGGCGCACTCGGCAGGCGCCGTAATAGCCGTTGACGGCGCGCAAGGCGCTGTCCATATGCCCGCCGAAGTGGACAAAAACGACATAGATTTTTACGCGCTGGGCGCGCACAAAATGCTCGGTCCTACGGGCATAGGCGCGCTGTATGCCAAAAATGATTTGTTAGACATAATGCCGCCTTTAGAAACGGGCGGGGATATGGTGGATATCGTAACCAAAGAGCATACTTCGTATTTGGACGCCCCCAACAAATTTGAGGCGGGCACGCCTATGATAGCCGAGGCTATCGGCTGGGGCAGAGCGATAGATTATTATTTGGAAATTGGATACCAGGCGATTAACGAGCAGATACGGCGTTTGAGAAAAATTATGGTTGAGAGGATGAGGGCTGAAATTCCCGATGCCATAATATATAATGAGAAAGCCGAACATTCGCCTATGGTGACTTTTAATATCAAGGGCGTGCATTCGCACGACGTGGCAAGCGTCCTTGACCATGAAAAGGTTTGCGTGCGCGCGGGTCATCATTGCGCGCAATTAATACACGAATGGCTGGGGATTGCGTCTTCCGTAAGAGCCAGTCTAATGTTTTATAACAATGAACAGGATATTGACAGGTTTATCCAAGCCCTCAAAAAATCAAAGGATTTTATAAATGTCTTATTTTGACGAAAGCCTATCGCGAGAGATTATACTTGACCATTACCAAAACCCTCGCGGCAAAACTATCCCGCAAGGGTATAAGACCGTCACGCTAAAGAATGTGTCTTGCGGCGATATAGTAAGCGTGGGTGCGCTTTGCGACCATGAGGTTATTAAGGACATAAGGCACGAAGGAACGGGCTGTTCTATTTGTTGCGCCAGCGCGTCTATGATGTGCGAGCTCTTAAAAGAAAAAAGCGTGGCACAGGCCTTAAAGATAGCCCAAGAGTTTAGCAAAATGATGACAAGGCAAGAGTTTGATTGCGAGATTTTGGGCGACGCGTGCGCTTTAGAAGGCATTAACAAATTATTGCCCCGAATAAAATGCGCGACGCTTGCTTGGAACGCCGCCAAAGAACTATTTACAGGAGAGCAAAAAACCGATGGATGATTACAAATACGGGTTTAACGACGGCGATGTAGGCGTGTTTTTACTTGAGCGCGGGCTTGACGAAGACCGGGTAAGGCGGATAAGCGCGATAAAAGGCGAGCCCGAATGGATGACCGAGTTTAGAGTCAAAAGTTACCGCCAATACGCCAAGTCCAAATTGCCCGCTTGGGCCAATCATCTTATAAAGCTGGAAGAAGACCGGTTAATATATTACATCAAGCCAAGCGAACGGGTTGCGACCGATTGGGAACAAGTCCCCGAAAAGATAAAAAAGACCTTTGACGCTTTGGGCTTGCCCGAAGCCGAAAAAAAATATTTGGCTGGCGTCGCGACCCAATACGAGTCGGAAGTGGTTTATCAATCAATACAACGCGATTTAGAACAAAAGGGCGTCATATTTTTGGATACCGATACGGCGCTAAAGCGCTATCCCGATTTGTTCAGGCAATATTTTGGCGCGCTTGTGCCTTATGATGATAACAAATACGCGAGCCTAAACAGCGCCGTTTGGTCGGGCGGGTCGTTTATCTATGTGCCCAAGGGCGTTAAATTAGAACAGCCTTTGCAGTCGTATTTTAGAATGAACGCCGAACAAATGGGCCAGTTTGAAAGGACCTTGATTATTGTGGACGAGGGCGCGTATTTGCATTATGTGGAGGGCTGCACGGCGCCTAGATACAGCAAAGACTCTTTGCACGCCGCCGTCGTGGAAATTTTTGTGGCGGACGGGGCAAGGTGCCGCTATTCCACAATCCAAAACTGGTCGGACAATGTTTATAACCTTGTCACCAAAAGGGCGGTTTGCGGGCGCGATGCCGTTATGGAATGGATAGACGGCAACTTGGGCTCCAAACTCACGATGAAATATCCCGCGGTTATCTTAAAAGGCGAGGGCGCGGCTGGCACGACCATTTCTATCGCCGTGGCTGGCAAGGGGCAGGTTCAGGACGCGGGCGCGAGAATGATTCACCTGGCGCCCCATACATCGTCAACCATAATTTCCAAGTCTATCGCCAAAAACGGCGGCAACGCGACATACCGCGGCGAGATTGTGCACTCTGAAAACGCTCATCGCTCTTTCAGCCATGTTGAATGCGACACGCTTATTTTGGACAAATTATCCAAATCCGACACCATACCTATGAACAAAATACTCAATGGAACTTCTATATTGGAACACGAAGCTAGGGTTTCCAAAGTCTCCCAAGACCAGCTGTTTTATCTTATGAGCAGGGGTTTAAACGAAGAACAGGCGACCGAGATGATAGTTTTGGGATTTATTGAGCCGTTTTCAAGGGAATTGCCTATGGAGTACGCTATTGAGCTTAACCAATTGCTAAAAATGGACATGAGCGGGTCAATAGGATAGGAAAGAATAAAATAGAATAAAATAGGATAAATACCTATCCTTAAGATAAGCAATATTTTTAAAAAACATAAAATAAGACCTATAAAAAACTTAAAATAATAATCTTTCTAAATTTTTATCTCAATATTTTGTCTATTTTTAACTATAGTGTAATATTTGAAGCCTATGTCTTTTAGGATTTTGCTTGCGGTCTCAAAGTTATAGGCTAGTTTTTGGGCGCGGTGGGCGTCCGAGCCAAAAGTGACAAGCCTGCCCCCAAGCTCGTAATACCGCTTTATGACTTCCAAAGAGGGAATAACGGGCTCTTTTAAGCTCTCGGCGCTTGTATTGATTTCTAGGATTTTTTGTTTTTGGATAATCTTTTTCAAAATTTTATCCAAAATATAATCAAACTCGCCATATTTATACTCCTTAGGGTCATACGGCGCTTTTCTTATCACATAACCCAAATGCCCTACGGCGCTGTAATAATAAGGCGCGTCCAGACTATCCAAAACTTTATCAAAATACGCCATGTAACTTGCGCGCTTGTCTTTGCCCTGATGGTATTCGGGGAAATAGCAGTCTATCCCGTCCACCTCATGCACGCTGTTAATTATATAATCAAAAGGATAATTTTGCACAATCTCCGCGTTTTGCGGGTTTTGCGCGGGCATATAACCCATTTCTATCCCTATCAGCAAATCAACGCCCTGGTTTTTTGCCAAGCCCATAAACGATTCTAAAGTTTGGCAATATCTAGAAATATCCAGCTCTTGTGTAGCGTATTTTGAGCCGTTGTCAAAATGGTCGGTAATAGCTAGATATTTAAGGCCTAGTTTTTGGGCGCGCAAAATAAGCTCGCAAATATCTTGTTCTGAGTCAAAAGAAAAATTGGTATGGGTGTGCAAATCAAATTTTATCATAAGCAAAATTCAAGCTTCAACAAAAAAACAAGCGCAAAACCTCCAATATATCGCGCTTTTATTGTCCGTCGTTAATATAAAGTATGCCCAAAGTGCCCCTGCCGCAATGCGAGGTTATGGTGGCGCCCGCCGTTGTTTCCAAAATCTCTTTAAAAGCGAATTTTTCTTTTAGGATGTTCTTGACCTCTTGGACAATCTCATCGGGCGCGTCGGTATGCGTAATAAACACGCGGCTAAGATCGGGCGTGTTATAAGAATCCAAAATATGATTTACATATTCTATTATTACTTTATGCATAGGCCCTTTGAATTTTTTGCCCACGTCAAGTTTGCCGTTTTTCATTATAATTGTGGGCTTGATTTTGAGAAGGTTGGCGCCCAAAAGCTGCAGCTTGGAGCATCTGCCGCCTTTATAAAGGTAATTTAGCGTGTCAATAATAAAAGATGTTTGAACATAGGGTATTCTGTTTTTAACCAGCTCAATTATTTCTTCGGCGCCTTTGCCTTCTTGAGCCAGTTCCCAAGCATACAAAGCTAGCAAGCTAGACCCTGTGGATAAGGCTAAGGTGTCTATAGCATAGACATTGTTTAGGTCTTTGGCCGCTTGCGAAGCCGATTGGTGCGACGCCGAAATCAAACTGGATATATTAAAATGTATTACGGCGTCATAGCCTTGGTTTAGGAAACTTTCAAAAAACTCTTTATAGACATAGGCGCTTCTTGCCGCCGTTTTTGGCAGTTTGCCCGTCTGTTTTTCAAAATTATAGATGTCTTCTCTTGCGATATTAACTCCGTCCAAATAAGTGTCTTCGCCTAAGCTGACTTCCAAAGGCATCAAGGATATCTTGTATTTTTCCAGAAGTTCTTTGGATAAATCTAAAGTGCTGTCGCCCGTTATTTTGATTTTCATGGTTTTTTAACCTCCCTAAATTTTTTAGGCAAAAACCCTTTTTAAAAATCCGTTGTCGGTTATTTCTAAGATTACTTTTCCTTTTATCTCCTGTCTTGTGACAAAGCCAAAAGCGCGGGAGTCTTTGCTGTTGTCGCGGTTATCGCCCATTACAAAAAAACAGCCTTTGGAAACGGTGTATTCTTGGCCAAACTGTATAAAAGCGCCAAAGCTGTGAGTCGCTCGCATTACAAACCCGTCGTTATATTCTGTCCATTCCCCGTTTTTGTAAAAAAACATTTTGACTATATGCGGACCGTTGTCTATTTCGTCGGTTTTTTCAAACTTAAAAATCTCGTCTTCTACGGCTATAATCCTCTTGATGTAAATGTCTTGATAACCTTCTTTTTGTAATATGACTACATCGCCCTTTTGGTAACCAAACGGATAATGATTGACCAAAATAACATCGTCTTGCTGATAAGTGGGTTCCATAGACGCGCCTATAATAGTGTAACCGCGATAGATGTTGATAACGGCAAGATATAGTATCAAAATCATGATTAGTATATCAAGCGCGTTGATTATTTTGGTCTTTTTTCTTAAAGAAATTGGTTCCACGGGGTTTTGCCTCATAAAAATTATATCATAGTATTGTTACAGTTATGTCATAGACGGCTCGTCGGGCGGAAGAATTTTTTTGATGCTTTTTAGGGCTTTTTGCAAGTCAAGCATTATTTTGTGGTTGCAGCCTAAGCATTTTAGCTTGACATCCGCGCCCGTTCTTGTTATCAAAAACAAGTTGCTTCCGCATGGGTGTATCTTTTTCATTACGGCTTTTGCGCCGGTTACTAGGTTTTTTGAGTTTACATTGGACATAGTCTATCCTCTAAACCCATAATATATTGTTTATCAAAAAGCGCCCTTCGCTTTTGAAATACAACAATACCGCGTTTTCAAAGCTTTTGAGCATAACTCCGTCTTCTGTTTTAAATTCTGAAGCGCCCAATGTTACCTTGTTCCAAATTTCAGCGCCTTCTGCGTTGAGAGTATAAAAATAATCATACTCGTATTTGTCGTTGATATAGTTCCTAAGCCCGATTATTACTTTTTGGTCAATAGGCGAATAGTAGCCTATTTGCAGCTGGTCGTCTTCATAGCCTTTGTATCTGGGATCGCCTATTTTGAATGTCGCAAGGTCGCCCATAAGGGCGCGTATGCCTTCCATATCAAGCGCGCCTTTTTCCATAACCAGCTCGGGGCTTTGATGGAACAATTCATTGGTGTTGATTACGGTAAAACAATCCAAGCCCAAAGAAGAATCATAAACCAGCCTGCTTGCTTTTATATTGGCGTCCGTTATGCCCAATTGGGACGGTATGCAAGCGTGCAGGTTGCTGCTTATAATATATTTGTCATAAAAGATATTGGCAAACGCGAAATAATATTCGGACACATCCAAAATTTGGGCGGCTGCCAAAAACTTGTCTTGGACTTGCGCGCAATCCAGCCTAGTCCAGTTTCTGATGCTGGGGTCGGGCGTTTCTGTCGCCTGATACAGCCTTATTTCTTTTATGGGCGCGGCCGTATCGGCGTTGATTTCTATATATAATTTGTTGTCTTGGTTATATGTCTTGAGTTCGGGCTGAAAGGGGTGATAAAATTGGCAGTCAAACAAATAATTTCTTAGCCAGTTAATTATAGTGGCGTTATATTCAAAAAAGATTTCCTTGTCGGAATACGGGATTACCGAAAGCATAGAAACCGTGTTTTTGGGGATGCGCGAATAAGTGTCAAAGGCGCGGTCAAAGGTGGAGTCATACTCGTTGGTGGAAAGCGTGACCAAGATTGGGGTTTTGACCAAGGGCGCGTAGCTTTGGGTTGACAGCGCCGCAAGATAAAGGCTGCGCTCCTCTGAAATTTCTATATCAGCCTCCTCGCCCTTTTTGTATAAAAAATCATAGCCCAGCCATCCCGAATTGAACATAGAAACGATACAGCGCGCTCTTGAATCGGTCGCGCCCAGTTTCCAAGCAAGGTTGGCGCCCGTCTTAATGCCCAAAACAGCGATTTTGGAATTATCAACTTCTTTTATTTGCTCCAACAAAGTCAAGGCCCGCCTTGCCATAGCCGTCCAAATATACCATGGCGATTCTTTGGGCGAGCCCTTGACGGCGCTTAGCCTGTCTTGCGCCTTTTCAAAATTGGCGTATTCCAAACTTTTGGGATAAATAGTATAGCGGTCGCTTTGGCCGCGATAACCAAAATAGTCAATTGTAAAAATGCTCGCGCCTTTTAGGTTTTCTTTGATAAATCGCAAAGTTTGGTAAAATCGCTTGGGGCTTCCCAAAAAAAAGACGACGGGCGCTTTTTTTGACTTTTCTATTGTTTTTTTGTCGTAATAAAATTGGGCAAAAGCCCGCGCCTTGCCGCCTTCTTGGTCTTGATAAGCGGTAAAATAAATTTGTCTTTGGATATAGCCGTCTTTGGCCGGTTTTTCGCTTATTATATTAATATTGTTGTCGTCAAGCCTGTCGGAAAAGTCTTTCCACAATTCTATAGGGGAAATCAATTCTCCCATAATTTTCCAAATCCTCTTTTAAATGGTTATAATTATAGCATATTGCGCTAAAATTGACAATTTATAAAACTTTTAAAATATGTAGGGGATATTATTTGAAAATGCGCGCTTTGACCAGTAGTCTGTAAATATAAAAAAAGGTTTGGTCGTATAATATAAAGACAACATTCATAATCAGCGCCAAAATATAATACGCGCCTACGATTTGGACAAAAGCGTTCATGTCAAACAAGACAAAAGTCGCGATTTTGTATATGGTATAAAGCGAGATATTAAAAAGCGGAAGCAGTATAGAATATCTTGTCAAGTATTTTAAAAACGGTTTTTTTAGGGGGATTTTGTTCAAAAAATACGCCGCGAAACTATGCGGGGCGAACAAAACCATATAGGGCACGACTTGGGCTATGCTAGCGCCGCCCAATAACAATATGCTCAAAAGCGAAACGCCAATGCCGCTTAAGACGCCATATAACACGCCGCATTTTTCAAAAAGATAAAAAAGAAAAAGCGCCGCGCCCAAAAACGGCACAAAAGACAAGGGCAAGAAAGCGCCCAACATTATCAATCCCACTCCCAAGGCGGTTAATATGGCTGTGTAAGCGATTTTTTTTGATTTGTTTAGCAACATCTCATCAAATTACAGCAGCAGTCAAGCAAACACAAAGTAGTGCAGCAGTTTGCCAAGCCCATAGAAGCGTCCGGCGGCATAGGCTGGTCCTGTCCTTGCGTTTGCTGGGTATTTCCCATTGTATATGGATTGGCGTTTGAGCTTGCCATTACCTGTTCCAGTCTTGACAGGGCTGTTTGGTATTGCGTGTTGTTAGGGTCAAGGTTTAGCGCTAATTTGAGCTGCGCTCGGCTTTCGTCATACCAGCCTTTTTTATAAAAGATTATGGATTGCAAAAAATGCCAGTGCGCCGGGCGCTCGGACATCTTGTCTAGCTCAATTTGGGCCTGGTCAATCTTGCCGTCTTTTATCATCTGGTCTATGTCGCCCAAGTTGGAGCCGTATTCTATTTGAGCTTGCTGCTTTTTGCGCATCCTGATTATTTCGCTGTATGCGTTTTCCAAATTCATAAGATTGATAGCGCCTTGCCGTCCCGCTTCGCCTTCTAAGAACCTGTCTTCCGAATATTGCGCTTTCAATCTTTTGTAAGCTTGCTCTATATCTTCCATGGACGCCTCGGGCGTCAACTTCAACACTTCATAAGGGTTTTGCGACATTAACTTTTTTGCTCCTTTTAATAGTATAGTATTAATATATCACATATTCGCCACAAAACATAAATAATTCTATAATTATTATATTTTTTCTTTACGCAGCTTTTTTTTGGACGACATAATTAATGAAAACTTCCGCCTTAGCCCGTAATATATGATATTTGTAAGCAAATCCCGGCCTTCCGTTATGGGCAAAAGATTAAAGTTTTCTATCATTTTGTTAATGGTAATATTAATAATAAAGTCTATATCGTCTTTATTATCGGCGATAAATTGTTCTTTGTTTTGGAAATTGCCGAATTTAGCCAAAAACGGATTATAATTTTTGGATTTGTAATCTTCCTTTAAGTCGTCCAGCGCGTCCAGCAAATATACCAGCTTCCCTAGGTTGTATAAAAAATCCTTTAGATTTTGGTCCTCGTTGTCGCCGCCATGTTTTTTTACCAGCACCAAAACACAATCCCTAAGCATTGCGGCAAAACAATCGGCTGTCTTGTCCAAGCTCGCGCAGTTTTCTTTTTCCAAGCGCCTTAAGCGCTCGTATTGCGTTTTGATTATTTGGTCGGCCTCATTCAGCGCGGCGGACGATTTTTGGTAATGCTTTTTTAACAACCCTTCCAAGACGGCGTTTTTTATTCCGCCGCCGTCAATCTTATTGTCCAAAATGTTATGATATGCCAATAATAAATTTAAATCGGTTATGTCTTTTAATAACGCGCTGGACTTGACTATATATTTTTTGACAAAAGGGTTCAAAATACAGTTTTGGTTTAAAAATTGCGGCAGGATATTAAGATAGGCGTGCAAAAACGCGCCCAAAAACGCTATGTCGTAATTAGTGGCAAGGCGCGGCGTATTGCCAAAGTATTTTGCGGTCGTTTTGCACACGCCGCAATAAAAAGCGCGAAAAAGCAAAAAGTCCTTGTTATATAATTTGGATTTGTCGGGGGTAATATAACCATACATTATAAAATAAGCCCTATCTTTTTATATACCTTTCTCAAAGTCTTATAGCTGGCGTTAGCCGCTTTTTGTTTGCCCTCGGCGATGACTTCTTCTAAAAAGGGCTTGTCCTTAATAATACGGGCGTATTCGGCCTGAATGGGCTTTAGCCCTTCAATAACGCTTTCGGCGACTTTGATTTTAAACTCCCCATATCCTTTGCCTTCAAACTCTTTTTCGCATTCGGAAATGCTTTTGCCCGTAAAAGCCGAATATATGGTCAAAAGGTTGGATATTCCGGGTTTTGAGGCCGAGTATTTTATTTCATTGCCCGAATCGGTAACCGCGCGCTTGAATTTTCTCATAATGTCGTCGGGGCTATCCAGCATCATCACAGCGCCGCCGTTGTCCGACTTGGACATTTTTTTGTCAGGGTCTTGCGAATCCATTATTCTGGCCCCGTCTTTTTTGGACGGGATATAAGGCTCTGGCACCACAAAGGTAGGGCTGTATTTGTTATTAAACCGCATCGCGATATCGCGCGTAAGTTCCAAATGCTGTTTTTGGTCGTCGCCCACGGGCACCAAATCGGCTTGATACAACAAAATATCGGCCGCCATAAGCACGGGATAGCTAAAAAGCCCTATATTGACATTTTCGGGATGCTTGGCGCTTTTTTCCTTAAACTGCGTCATCCTTCGTGCTTCGCCAAACATTGTGTAGCAGCTTAGCACCCAAGCAAGCTCGCAATGGGCGGGCACGTGGGATTGGATAAACAAGGTATTTTTTTTGTAGTCAAGCCCGCACGCCAAATAAAGCGCGATAAGAATGTATGTGTTTTGGCGAAGTTGGGCGGGGACTTGGGATACCGTAAGGCTGTGCAGGTCCACTACGCAATAGTAGCATTCATATTGGTCTTGGAGCTTGACGAAGTTTTTCAAAGCGCCCAAATAATTGCCGATTGTAAGATAGCCGCTGGGCTGAATTCCGCTAAATAATACTTTTTTTTGATTTTCCATAATATTATGTTACCTAAAAAATTATTTTATAAAGTCCAATAATCTTTGCGTTATTTTATCTTTTTCCAATACTTCGTTATGCAATACGGGCTTATCAAACGCGCTCAAAATAGCTCCGGGCGCGCCTATGCCCGTTTTGGATTGAAGTTTTAGGATAGCTTTTTGGTCGTCCTCGGGCGCGGAATAGTTAAGCGCAATCAAAACATCGCGCGCGAATTTAAACGGGCTGGCGGTGGAGACTATTACCGTTTTTTTGTGGTCGTCTTCGCTTAGCAGATAGCTGTTATAAACCGCCACGGCCACCGCGGTATGCGGGTCGCATAGATAATCTTTTTCCAAATACACATTATGAAGCGTTTCTTTGGTTTGGATATCGTTGGCGTAGTCCGCGAAAAAAGAATTCTTGACTGCCGCGAGCTCGTCTTCAGTTAGGACATATTCGCCCGATTCAAACAGCGCTTTCATTCTTTGGGATGTAAGCTTATCGTTTCTTGCCGAAACCTCAAAAATAAGCCTTTCGGTGTTTGAGCTTATCAAAATATCCATAGAAGGCGAGATCGTCTTTTGCAAAATCCTGCAAGCGTTATAATGCCCCGTAGTCAAAAAATCGGTCAAGACATTGTTGCTGTTGCTGGCGCAGATTAGCTTGTTTATGGGCAATCCCATTTGCTTTGCGTAAAAGCCCGCCAAAATATTGCCAAAGTTTCCGCTGGGCACCGCGAAATTAATGGTTTCGCCCTCTTTTATCTCGCCCGCTTCCAGCAAGTCAAGATAAGTTGAAAAATAATATATTATTTGGGGCAGCAGCCGCCCCCAATTGATTGAGTTTGCCGAAGACAGCAAATATCCCGCTTCTTTAAATTTTTGGACGCATTCAGGGTCGCAAAAAATCTTCTTTACCATGGTTTGCGCGTCGTCAAAATTGCCTACTATCCCTAAGGGCAAAACATTATCGCCGTCTTGGATCATCATTTGATATTTTTGATGTTCTGAAACATTATCGGTGGGGTATAACACGGCGATTTTAATGCCAGCGACATTTTTAAAACCCTCAAGCGCCGCTTTGCCGGTGTCGCCGCTGGTAGCTGTCAATATCAAAATATTTTCTTTGATATCGGCTTTTTGCTTGGATTTTTGCATAAGCTCGGGCAAAAGCGTAAGCGCCACATCCTTAAAAGCGCAAGTAGGCCCGTGCCAAAGCTCCAAAACATAAACCGAGTCGTCAAGCTTTATTAATGGCGCGACTATATTATCCTCAAATCTAGATATGGACTTAGCGGCGCATTGGCTTAATTCGTCATCGG
>JAAZDJ010000094.1 GCA_012512255.1 Clostridiales bacterium
ATGTTAATCCTTCGGGTCGTATTCCAGATACTTACGCGCGTGATTTTAAAAAAGCCCCTACATGGTTTAACTTTGGTAACAATCTAATACCTAACGGTCAAGATTACCTTTCTGTTC
Organism: Clostridiales bacterium; assembly: GCA_012512255.1. NCBI lineage: Bacteria > Bacillati > Bacillota > Clostridia > Eubacteriales > Clostridiales bacterium. The sequence continues at coordinate 118 of JAAZDJ010000094.1, forward strand.
AAGATAAAAAATCAACTTATATATATTCCTTTGTTGATTATGAAGAAGGAATTTATGTAGGTTATCGTTATTACGAAACACGCGGCTTTACAGATGTTGAAACATGGTATAATGAAAATGTTGTATTCCCGTTTGGATATGGGTTAAGCTATACTACTTTTTCGCAAGAAATAACCAACAAACAGGCTTTGCAAAACACAATAATAACAGCCGACAAAACAATCATAGTAAATGTAAAGGTCACTAATACAGGATCTGTCGCAGGCAAAGATGTAGTCCAGCTTTATGTTACCCCTCCTTATATTGAGGGCGGTATTGAAAAATCCCATGTAGTGTTAGCTGGTTTTGCAAAAACAGGTATTATACAACCAGGCGCATCTGAAACTGTTACAGTAGAAATTGACCCGTATTATTTTGCGTCATATGATTACAATGATAAAAACCAAAATGGATTTAAGGGTTATGAGCTTGAAAGCGGAAAATATATTATAAGATTATGCGCTAACGCGCATGAGCAAATTGACAGCTTTGAAGCTACAGTTCAAGAGCCAGGAATCAAGTACGAGACAGATCCTGTGACGGGTTATTCAGTAGTCAATAGATTTGACGATATAGATGATGAATTAGGCTCAATATTATCTAGAACTGATTGGGGAGGAACTTTTCCTGCAACGCGAACAACACAAGAAAGAGAACTTGACGCGTTGACAAACCAAAAAATTAACTCAATTGCTACCAATAATCCGTTTCAAACTAATGAATTCCCTATTATAGGCGAAGAAAACGACGTAACATTGCGCGACTTGGTAGGCAAAGATTATGACGATCCGCTTTGGGATAAATTGCTTAATAGATTAAAAGTAAATGATATGATAAACCTTTTCAATAATGGCGCGTTTCAAACCGCCGCTATTATGGAAATTGGAAAACCCAGAACAAATGATGCTGATGGTCCCGCAGGTTTTGTAAACTTCATGTCAGATCCTAGCGTGGGCGCGGTTTATGGTACAAGCCATTACGCGTGCGAGCCTATAATGGCTGCGACTTGGAATGTGGATTTGCTATTTGATTTTGGCGAAGCCATAGGCAATGAAGCGTTAATTGGCGATGAAAGAGGCGATGGAACTCCTTATTCTGGGTGGTATGCTCCTGGCATCAATCTACACCGTTCGCCTTTTGGCGGAAGGGCTGGAGAGTATTTTTCAGAAGACAGCTTTTTATCCGGCATGCTTGCGGCATATGAAATTCAAGGCGCAATGTCAAAAGGAGTTTACACTCAGGTAAAACACTTTGCAGTCAATGAGCAAGAAACTTCTCGAAGAGGAATTTGCACATGGCTAGACGAGCAAACGCTTCGCGAAATATATCTAAGGCCTTTTGAAATGGCAGTTAAAATAGGAAAAACCAGAGGCATGATGTCATCCTTTAACAGAATAGGCGCAAAATGGACAGGAGGAGATTATCGCCTATTAACCGAAGTGCTTCGCAATGAATGGGGTTTTAGGGGCATGGTAATTTGCGATTTTAATACAGGAAGCCATATGGATTCTAGACAAATGGCTTATGCCGGCGGCGATCTCAATTTGCAAACATTCAATCAAGAATGGAAACCTAAAAAATCTGACCCAACCGATATGACAATATTAAGAGAGCGCGTAAAAAATATTTTATACACGGTATGCAACTCTAACGCAATGAATTCTGAAGTATTAGGTTACAAACCGCCTGTTTGGATGGTCCTAATGTTTATTATTGATGCCGTAGTGGTGGCAGGTCTAGGATTATGGGGCTTTTTTGCAATTAGAAAAGCATATAAAGCTCAAAAACAAAAAACTAGTTAAATAAATTAATAATTATAATTAACATTGTTTTAATCCCTTTCAGAGTAAGTCTGAAAGGGATTTTTTTCAAGCAGTAAGGTAATCAACCAAAGAAGCGGCAAAAAGCCTAAAATGCTATATTGTTGGCTTCAAGTCGGTATTAATTTTTTCAAAGAACTTGACTATATATCAAAAAAAGGTTTATAATTTTTGTAAACTTGTAACAAAATTATGATATAAAATATCTTTATTTTATTTGCTTAGGCAAAAATTTTTATCAATTCTTTATGATTCTTTAAA
>JAAZDJ010000095.1 GCA_012512255.1 Clostridiales bacterium
AAAACGCCACGTTATAAGAGCCGTTGTTATAGGATGTGCAGTTGACAACTTTTATGGCAGGACATGAGTTGCTGTCTATGCCCTTTGCCTTGTTGTTTCTTTGCCTATTTGGGCGATTACGGATTTGTTCATTGATTTCTCCTAAATAGATTTTAAAAAAAACGCTTTTTTGTAAAGATAAATAAAAAAAGCAAAATGCTTTGACAAGTTTGACATGAAAGCGCTTTCACCTTATACTATAAATATAATAACATAACAAAAAACATTAGTCAATAATGTTTTTAAAAAATCCTTTGGGAGAATTTTTTAAAAATGACGACAATTTATGACATCGCCAAAATGGCGGGGGTGTCTATTACCACCGTGTCTAGAGTTATAAATAATTCGGGCTATGTGAGCGCCCAAACCAAAAAGCGGGTTTTGGACGCCATTGAAAAATGCAACTACACGCCCAATAAGACGGCGCAAGCCCTGTCGGCGGGCTCAACCTTTAAGCTCATCGGCATTGTTTGCTATAACATAGAAGATATGTATTACGCCAAGGCCGTGGCTGTTTTAGAGCGCGAGCTTAGAAAATACGGCTACGATATTTTGTTAAGCTGCACGGGCGAGAGTTTGGAAGTAAGGCAAAGCTCGGTCAATATGCTCGTCTCCAAGAATGTGGACGCCATAATCTTTATAGGCTCGGTTTTCGTGGGAAAGACCGAGGATGTTATTTTAGACGCCTCAAGCATACTGCCGGTGTTTTTGATTAACGCCTATATCAAACATCAAAATATATATTGCGCTTTTTGCGACGAGCGCGAGGCTATAAAACATTGCGTTTTGCAAGCCCATAAAAAAGGACATAAAAACATCTTGTTTATGTATGATGTGGACACTTACGGCAGCCAAAAAAAATTGCAAGGCTTTTGCGAGGGCGTGAAAGAATGCACTCTCAATCTAGACGAAAGATATATTATAAGATGCTCGCCCGATATTGAAGACGCTGCGGACGCTTTTTGGGGGCGTTACAAATCCTTGCCCATAGACGCCGTGGTCTGCGCTAACGATGTTTTGGCGGCGGGCGCGCTGATCGCGGCGCAAAAAAATAATATCCTAGTGCCGCAAAAACTGTCTATTATAGGATATAACAATTCGCTGCTTGCCAGATGCGTCCATCCCGCGCTCACAAGCTTGGAAAACAATGTGGAAAAACTTTCGGTTTTTACCGCCCAAAACATAAACCGCTATTTTAGCGGCGAAGACGCAATAACGAAATACCAAATTGATTTTGAATTGGTTATAAGGGATACTTTTAGGTAAATTTAACAAAAAAGCGGCTCTTAGCCGCTTGTTTTTTGGTTTAAAAATTTTATCACTTCGTCGTAGTAAGGGATTGATTGCATAGCGCCTTTTTTGGTGACCGTCAAGGCGCTTGCGGCGCTTGCCGTTTTCATAGCGTCTATTAAGCTTTTGCCCTTAGCCAGTTCGGATACCGCAGCGCCCAAATATGTGTCGCCCGCCGAAGTGGTGTCTATGGCTTGGACTTTAAAAGCGGGCGCGCGCCGTATGTTATCTTTTTCTATTAAGACAGAGCCCTTGCCGCCTAATGTTATGATGACGGATTTTATATTATAGCCCGAAAAAAACTCAAAAACCTTTTTATAGTCTTCTTGGGTTTGCGGTGTGACATCCGCCAAAATCTCGCATTCCGTCTCGTTTAACACGATAATATCAACATTGCTCAAAATATTTTTGCCCAATTTTACCGCAGGCGCGGGGTTTAGGATTGTGGTTAAGCCTTTTTGCTTGGCAAGACTAAAGGCGTATTCCACAATGTCTAGAGGGATTTCTAACTGGCAAATGCAAAAGTCTTGCTCGCACGCTTGGCTTAAGGCTTGTTCCACCATTTTTTTATTTATCTTGTAATTGGCGCCCGCGTCCAAGATTATGCGGTTGTCGCCTTTTTCTACCACTATCAAGGCTATGCCGCTGTTGGACTGGGCGCGCGAAAGATATCGGGTGTCCACGCCGTAACCTTCCAGCGCCTTTTGCAATTCGCCGCCAAAGGCGTCGTCGCCTACGCATCCCACCGTGTAGGTTTCGGCGTTCATTTTGGCCGCCGCCACCGCTTGGTTGGCGCCCTTGCCGCCCGGATTGATCATAAAGCCATAGCCGCTTATAGTCTCGCCGCTTTTTGGCATCCGGTCGGCGCATATTACCAAGTCCATATTGACGCTGCCGATAACAAAAATTTTACTCATAACTTTTCCTTTTTCTTTTGTATTTATAACAGCATAAAAGCGTTTATAAGTTATCATATATTTTAATTATTATATTTTTGACTGTCAATTTATCGGCTCTTGCCTTGATCTTTGCCGCCGTTTCCAAATAGGTTAGGGCCGCCGTTTTGGGATTGGTTATCGCCGTTTGGGTCGCTTCCTTGTTAGTTGTTGCCCTTCGTTCTGTTGTTGTCAGGTATCAAGTCGTTTAATAGTTTTTTTAACTCCCCAATGCTCATATTTTGCAATTGCTCTTCAGTGTGCTCGTCGCTAACTTTTAAGATTTGCTCAATTAGCTTTAACTTAACGGGCGAGATTTGTTTGTCCTTGGCTTGATTTCTTTCCTGTTTTGTTATCTTTAGCTCCTCAATCGGTATGTCCGCGTTTTTATCTTTCAAAACTTGGGACGCTTTGGTTTTGAGCCTTTTTAATATTTCTTCGGACTTGGAGTTATTTTTGCAATACGCGCTCAGATACAACACGGCGTCCTCTTCCAGCCTTTCCGTTTTTTGCAAATACTTTTCCAAAAACTCATTAATTACCTGTTCTAGGGGTTTGCCTTTAGCTCTGTAGTTTTCAAACAATACTTTAGCGTCTTGATTTATGAATTCTATTGACTTGACTTTTTCAAAACGGTTGACCGTTATGGCTATTGACGGGTTAATGTCCAAATAAACCGTCATATAATCGGAATTCATATACCCGAAAAACGAAACAACGCCTAACGAGAAAAATATCAAAACAGCCGAAAACGCCGTCGCAAAACGCCTAAAACAAGCAAACGATTGTCTTGGCTGTGTTGTTGGCTTTTCGGGCGTAATGAATTTTGTTTTTTCTAAGATTTTGTCCAAGCACTCGGGCACAAAATTGTCGGCCGAATTTATTAACATTTTTTCTATATCTTTCTTTTTCATTTTAATTCACCGATTGAAGCCAAGTTTTTTCTTAGTTTATTTAGCGCGTTGTTATACTGCCATCTTACCGTGCCTTGCGGGCTTTGCAATATTTGGGCGATTTCTTTTAGTTTGATGCCGCCTATGGTATGCATCATTACGATTTTTAGCTCGTTATCGCTCAAAACCTTGCAAGCCAAACCAATAATCCCGCTCTCGTCTGGCAGCGCCTGCTCGTAACCGCCCGCCAGATCTTCCCGTAAGCTAAAATCAACGCAAGTTTCCCTTTTTCTTTTTTTGAGTTCGTTAAGGCAAAGGTTTTTGGCTATCGTATGTATCCAAGCCCTGCCGTTGTAGCCGTCTTTGAATTTTAAAATATGTTTAATTATATTTACATAGGTATCCTGCATTAAATCTTGCGCTGTTTGATAATTTCTCATATATGAGTAACATATGGAAAAAACGGCGTTCTTGGTAAGATTGTAAATATCCGTCAAGGCAAAGTTGTCACCCTGCCTTAACCTTGTCAGATGTTTGTTAATCATTAAATACCTTAGGGAATGAATTATTTATATGTTAATTATACCTAATCCATCCTGGATTTCAAGGCCTTTAGCCGTTTTGTTTGTTTTGCCCTTTTCTCCAATTGTTGATTTGTTCTTTGATTTGCTCTTTGTTTTTTTCAAACTCCTGTTTGCTCTCTTCTAATTTGTTTTTGAATTGCTCCTTTCGCTGTTCCATTTCTCTTTTTTTGGTCTCTTTGATTTCTTGCGCTTGGGCTTTGTATTGCTCTTTTAATTGTTCTTTTTCTTGCTCGTATTGTTCTTTGAGATTATTATATTCCTCTGTTTTTGCCTTCAGTTCTTGCGCCAAAACCTCTTTTTCGGCGTCATCGCCCTCAAACTCTTGCCACTGCGCCCTCAGCGCCTTTATTTGATTTTGCAATTCAAACATATAGGCGTAGCTATTTTTAAGTTGCTCCCTTGCCGCCTTATACTCTTTCCTTACGGTGTAACCAAAGTCTTCGTTCTTTATAGCGTCCCTGATTAATTTGACAATTTCCTTAACTTCTTTGTCTATTAGCTCGTCCAGCGTCAAGTCCGGGTTAAGATCAAGCGCCCTCATGATCGCTTTCAGCTTGGCGGGCGAGATGCCTAAACTTTGGGCCTGGTCAAGATATTGATCCAAAGTCTCTTGGCTCACCTTTCCAAAGATGCCGTTGTTGTCAAAGAACTTGTTGATACGGTCTTGCAAAACTTTTTTGATTCGCTCTTTTTTTGTTGCTCTTTCTTGGGTCTGATTATCCGCGTCGTCTTCTTCTGTCAGCACATCAATAAACAATTCGTTGTCGCCGTCAACATCAATAAATCCCGCCTCAGCCGCCAGTCTTACTATTAATTCCGCGCCGTCCGCCAGCGCCATGCCCGCGAGCGAAACATCGGCGAGCAAGGTTTCGGCGTCTTCGTTAAGCGGATTGGCAGCCGTAATAATATCATTGCCGTTGATAACAAGCTCTAACTGGGGATTAATTCTTATGCTTACATAGCTCAAGTCCGAATTGGCTCCCATGTCGCAACCGTAAAAAACGCCGCCTAGCAAGCTTATCGCGAAAATAAGCGCCAGTATTTTTTTTAAAACCTTTTTCATACTATTTATCCTCCCGCGTTTTTGTCTTTCTATCATTATTACAACTATCAATCCAAAATCGTTAGATAAATTAATAAATAAAAATAAAATTGCCGTTTGGTTTTTGGCGTTAAGATGTGCTATAATCTAAACGGACAATTATAAGCCACAAATTTTTAGGAGTAATTATGGTTAGAAAAACCAAAATAATATGCACGCTAGGCCCCAAGACCGATGACGAAAATATATTAAAAACGCTGATGCTGGCCGGCATGAACATAGCACGCCTTAATCTTTCGCACGAGTCATACGACACTCACGAGCGAAGAATCAAAATGGTCAAAAGATTAAGGGAACAGCTTAACCTGCCCATAGCCATCATGCTGGATACCAAAGGCCCCGAAATCAGAATTAAGACATTTGAAAATTCCAAAGTCTTTTTGGAAAAAGGCCAAAAATTTGTCTTAACTACCGAGGACATACAAGGCGACAACCAAAGGGTAAGCATTACATACA
>JAAZDJ010000096.1 GCA_012512255.1 Clostridiales bacterium
CGTTGACATTTTGATAATCGTCGTTTCTTTTATGCAGGCGCAAGCAGAAAAAAATAACGCGCAAACCAAAATAATTGCGAGCGCGCCCTTTAATAAAAAATTCTTACTCCTCATTTTCTCCCCTCTTGTCTTCTTTAATAATTAATTAAAAAAGTTGTTATTTGTTGTCAACAAATTGTCAAAAAAGCTGTAAAGCAATATTATTAATAAGCCTTAAAGAAATATTATTACGATAAAATTAAAAGATACGGTTAAAATGCTTGATTTTGAATGTTATGCCCCGCAAGTTTTATTTGCGCTAAATACTTTTTTTGTGTCTTTTTTTAAAATAGCTATTATGTTATAATGTTTTTGGCATAGTTTTTTGTTCTTGCTGAAATAATTTCTTCCAAAAAAAATATATATGATAGCGGATATGGAAAAGATATTGGATAATTTTTTGATGTTGTCGCAAAAGCTTAGTAAGGATATAAGCCTTAAAACTTTTATAGATTGCTTTCCCTATCCCATTTTAATATACGCGCCAGACGGCATGCCCGTAATGGTCAATCAAGCTTTTCTTAAAAGCTATAATATTGACAGCGCCGATGAAATTGCGGGCAAATATAATGTTTTTAAAGACTGCCAAATAACGACTTCCGAGCTGCTGCCTTATACAAAAAGAGTGTTTATTGGGGAGACTTTTTTTTAAAACCAATATAAAAGCTCCTTTGGAAGATATTTTTTTGCGTTTTGAGATAAAAGATTTGGATATTGAGGCGATGTTTATTGACATAGCGATTTTCCCCATTTATGACAAAGACGGAAAGATACCTTACGCGGCGGTATTGTTTATAAACAGGCGCGTATATCGCGCAAAAAAAGAAATCGCCATGGCCCAAGAATACATAAAATCGCATTGCGATGATAAATTTGACATTAACCAAATCGCCAAGGCCGCATGCCTTAGCAAAACGCATTTGACAAGGTTGTTCAAAAAGCATACCGGGACCACTATGTATGAATATTATATTACAAACAAAATAAGCAAACTGCAAGAACAATTATTGGATTTGGACCTTACAATCACCCAGGCTTTTAACGCGTGCGGCTTAAATTACAACGGGCATTTTGCCAAAGTTTTCAAACAAAAAACAGGACTTTCCCCTTCGCAATATCGCAAAAAATACGCTTCAAAATAAATAAAAAACGGCTTTATTCTTACCGTTTTAGGTTCTATATTATATATATTTTAGCCGCCCTTTATTTATATAATTAAAGTTAGCTTTTGTTTGGTCCAAAGTATTTAATATTATAAGGGGTGTGCGATGAAAAGAATCAAAATAGTGTTTTTATTCGTTATTTTGGCAATGGCTGCGGTTTTAGGCGCCTGCAACTTTATTAGCGATGATTTTGAGTTCAAAGATTATGACGATTTCAAAAAAAGCGTAAAAAATTATTCAATGACAATTACAAGCAACGACCAAACGGTCGTTATTAAAGTTTGCGAAGACGGCTATTTATACGAAAGCGGTTCTAGCATTTATTTTTATAACGGCGAAGAAAAAAAGGGCTATTATTTGAATAAAGACGATAAAACGGGCATAGTAAACGCATACGAGGACGGCGAAGAACTGTATGACTGGGAGAGCGGCGGGATTATTGATGTTTTGTATTCATTTCAAATTCTAAAGCTCTTTATGAAAAAAGACGGAAAAGGCAAGGTGGCGGGCAGGAATTGCGCCATTTATACCTACGATAAAGACGGCGTTAAGGCAAAGTATTGGCTGGATAATGAATTTGGGTTTTGTCTAAAATCCGAAATTACCGAAGACGGCGAAATTGAAGTTATGGAAGTTACCGAGTTTTCAATAGACAATGTTACCTTAGAAAATATGATAGACTTATCTTCATATACGATTACCGAGGGCGGCATAATTCCCGCAAAAGCAATAGAATCAATCTCGGTAAAAAGCAACACTATTCCCGCTAACAAGACGCCCGATAATTTGGCGTTAAGTAGCATCAAAATTACCGTTTATTATAGCGACGGCGCTAACGAGGATATGCCCTTAACGGAAAGCATGATTAGCTCTGACGACAGGCAAAAACTTACGACCCCGGGCACGCATACCATAACGGTAAATTTTGGGGGCAAGACGACGACCTTTACGATTACTCTTATTGAGGAGGCTTGGTCTAGCCCGCCCATTGTCAGCAGCATACAAGATTTTTATTCTAATTTCGCGTTGGATTTTGAATCGGCAACTTACGGCTTTGTTCCTAATTTGGCTATTAATATCGCATTGGTTCAGCCTAATTTTGAAAATTATTATTATGAATCCGTTAAAGGAAAAGCCGACGAAAACATGTGGGGCGCGCCTTGTTTGCTTTGGGACGCCTGCTTCCAAATAATGTATCATCTTGAAGGCGTTTTTGACGAAGAAGAAATTGATTTTGGAGGCGGAATTAAGAAAACGCCCTCTTGCGTGGAAACGGCTAGCGGTTACGAGGTAAAATACGCCCAATCCAAAGGCCTTTACAAATATTGGTTTGAAACTAATATAGACTATCACGAGGCGACAAACAGCTTGCGCGCGCAGATTTTTTGCGGAGTTGACGCCCAGAAAGAATTAAAATATATAATTGAATATAACAAGACCGTTGACGGTTATTATATGTGCCTTATACATTACCCAAACGAAGCCATAGATGGCAACCCGTTAAAATATACTACGCTTAGATTGTATTTTAAGGACAAAGCGGGCAAAATTAGCATTAATAGATGGCGAAACCAAACGCCCGCCCAGCTGGATTTGGTGTTCCAAAAGCCGGACGACGCCTCTTACGCCGATAACGGCGACGCGGTAATAACCACCGACGGCGATACCGTCCAATGCCCGATTGATAATCTAAAAAGCGGGTTTTATAATGATTTTAACAACTTGTTAGAATTAATAAACGCGACACGAAATGATGTTTTTGACGAGGAATCCGAAGAACAAAGCCATATTGCTTATGGGGATCTTTCAGCCCAGTTAATTGATATCATAGAGAATATTTATGTCGGCGATTATACTATTTATGAGATAATAAAATCCTACGACAACAAAAAAGAGCTTTATATTGCCGAAGGCGTTACATTGGATGTTAACCGCTCAGACGATACATATGTAGTGGCTTACGAGGACGAATACGGGGAAATAGTCGTTACCGTTAAATATGGCAAGGACGGCTCGTTCCATATACAAAAGAAAACGGACGGCGAACTTGAGCTTCGTTTCCAATGGGCAAGAATACGCCAAGCAAAAGTAATCGAAGACCATTTTACCGAAGTTTTTATAAAGGATTCGGACGCATTTATCCAACGTAAATATGCGTTTAATAATAATAATGGAAATATGAGATTCGTTTCAATTTACGGAATAACCAAGAGCATAGAACTGGACATTTATAAAGCCGCCGACCTTGATATTATTACTTTTGTGCCTGAGCCTGATCCAGCCCTTTTTCCTAATTATGATTATTTCAGGTATGAGTCGGGCGTTTTAAATTATAACTATAATAGAGAATGAATGATTTTAACATTCAAAAAATCCCATAAATAAAAAACCGCCCAAACTTTTGGGCGGTTTTTTGCTAAGGCAAAAAATTGGCGCAACGCCTAAAAAATTATTAATTAAAGCGGCGGCTTATTATTAATCTTTGAAAAGAAACAAAAATAAAGCCGCTAATAACCTAAAAAAGCCATTTTTGCCCGAACTTCAAGAAAAACGCCTATTTTTAAATTTTTCCTAAACTCTTAGTGATAGAATTAGTTTTTGAACCTTATGTTATTCTCTTGGCAATAATTATTTATGCCTTGGGCCAATTCTTGCTAGGTTTTATTTTTTTTGTTATAAATTTTATTATAGGTTTCAAAATATTGCGGATAATTATCGGCTATGTATTTTAAGATTTTCTGTTTATAGCCTGCGCGCAAGTTTAAATTTTCAAACCAATATTCGTCTTTTAATCCAAAAATAATATAACTGCCCGCAATATACAAAAAGACTCTTGACCGCGATTAAAGCGATGCGATATAATAATCACATCACAATTATTTTTTAAAAACATTATTATAAGGTCTTCTACTTGTTTTTTGCGAAGCGGCATAGTCCCAAGATAGTTTAATAGAGGTATTTATGTTTAAGATAATTGATTGGGGGCTTAAAATATTGAATTGTTTATTTTTCGTAATACTAATAATCCTAAAATTCCTAAAAGTTAATAATTAATAAGCGCTACAATTTTTTATTTAATTTCTTTTTCTTTGCAGCGCAAAAAGCAATAACCGCAATTGAATGTTTTTTCTAAAAACAAGGTAAAAAATTTGAGCAAAAATTTTAATTTAATTATTAAATTTTTTTAATAAACTCAGGTTTTGTTTTTTTAGAAGTATAAAGTAAAAATTCAAATTTTTTTGTAGTCAAAAAGCGTCAAAAAATTTATAAAAACATCGTAAAATTTTCTTGACATAAAAAACTCGTTATATTAGAATATATAAGCGTGCCCAAAAGGGCGGCGGATTTTGGAGATGAAACCGAAGGTTACCTAGGCGAATAATTGCAGCGCCTAAGAG
>JAAZDJ010000097.1 GCA_012512255.1 Clostridiales bacterium
TCAAAAATTCCCGAAAAATTTTGGACGCCAATTTAAAAGACCTTGATAACGCCCAAAACAAGCCTTCCCATTACCAAGACAGGCTTAGGCTCACCCCAGAGCGTATTCAGGTCATAGCCAATGGCGTAAAAGAGATTATTCAGTTGCCCGACCCCATAGGCGAGGTTTTGGAGCAATACAAAAACAAAGACAACCTCAATATATCCAAAGTTCGCGTTCCTTTGGGCGTGGTGGGCATAATTTACGAAGCCCGCCCCAATGTTACGGTGGATACCGCGGCTTTGTGTATCAAAAGCGGCAACGCCATAATTTTGCGCGGCAGCCGCGACGCTTACCACAGCAATACCGCGCTTGTCGGGATAATGAAAGAGGCGATAAAACAAGCGGGCGGCAACGACGATATAATAGGCTATATAGATTGCACGCACGAGCAGGCGATAGGGCTTATGAAAGCCAATCAATATATAGATGTTTTGGTGCCCAGAGGCTCGGAAAAATTAATCCAAACAGTTGTCCAAAATTCCACCATTCCCGTCATTGAAACGGGCACGGGCAACTGCCATGTTTACATCCATAGCGCCGCCGATTTGGACATGGCGATTAAGATTGCGGTTAACGCCAAAATCTCAAGGCCGTCCGTGTGCAACGCGGCCGAAAGCCTGCTTATTGACCAAAGCATTTACCAAGAATTTTTGCCCAAGATTTGCCAAGCCTTAGTGGACAATGGAGTGAAAATCAAAGGCTGTCCCAAGACTTGTTCGGTTTTCGCGGCGTGCGAAACCGCCACCGAAAAAGATTATTATACGGAGTTTTTGGACTATATCATATCTGTAAAAGTGGTCCAAGATTACAACGAAGCCATAGACCATATCAACCATTACGGCACAAAACACAGCGAATGCATCGTAACCCAAGACGAGGAGGTTGCGTGGCAGTTTACTAACCGCGTGGACGCGGCCGCCGTATATGTCAACGCGTCCACTAGGTTCACTGACGGCGGGGTATTCGGGCTTGGCGCGGAGCTTGGCATCTCTACCCAAAAACTACACGCCCGCGGTCCTGTTGGCCTAAAAGAACTAACATCATACAAATATATAATCCTAGGCGACGGCCAAGTAAGATAAAAAACCATTAAAACATTTTTTGGGTTTTATAGGTAATTGTTTTTAAAGATTTAGCGGACGAACCCCAAGCCTTATAAAATCTTAAGCATACCTAAACGGTTTATTAAGAGCGACCTGGTAAGTAAGATAAAAATCTATTTGAGCCCAAGCGGCATTGGCAAACAAGATAAAAAAAGCCGCTTTAAAAAACCTATAAGTCTACGCGGCGTTTTAAAGGCAACGGCAAATAGACAAAAAACCGTTAAAGCAACCAACAAGTTTTTTAAAAACACATCTTAAAAAATCATAAGTCTATAAGGTCGCTTTCGTCCTTATAGGCTTTGTTGTATTTGTTCCTTTTTTTGTTTTTGTGGATAGAGTATAACTCGCCGTAGTTTTCGGCCTCTTCGTCGTTTTCAATGCCCGAAGGAATAAGCCCGGTGCATTCGCTCATAGAGGCTAAATTGCTGATATCATAAAAAGTGTCTTCACCCTTGGTCATAATTTCCTCTTTTTTATTTTAGTTATTTGCCTTTTTGGGCGTTTTTATAAAGGCGAAGAATTTTTTCTAATTTTAAAATTAATCCAAAATCGTAAAGATTTTTTATAGCTCTAAAATCCAAAACCCCAAAGATTAAAAATTTGATTTATAAAGCGGAAGTAATCCACCCCAACCAAAAAAACGGCATATCCGCCGTTTTTTTGGTTTTTATTTTTTATAACTCTTTTAATTTTTTCTCCAAAATTTCTATGGTTTTTCGGACTTGGTCGGGCGCTGTTCCGCCCATACTTTTTCGGTTATTGACCGCGTTTTCAAGCTTTACCGCGTCCAAAATGTCTTGCTCAAATTTCGGGCTAAACTTTTTAAAATCAACGAGTTTCAAATCTGTAAGTTTATGATTATTATTTATGCAATACAGCACAATTTGGCCGGTTAGCTTATGCGCGTCTCTAAACGGGACGCCTTTTTTGGCAAGATAATCGGCGATATCGGTCGCCGCGGAATATCCGCCCGAGGCGGACTTATACATCTTGTCCGTATTAAACTTAACGGTCTTTATCACGCCGCACAGCACATCAATGCATATATTGATAGTGTCCTCGGTATCAAATATAATCGGCTTGTCCTCTTGCAAGTCTTTGTTATAAGACAACGGCTGCGCCTTTAAAAGCGCCGCGGCGCTTGTTAGGTTGCCTATAATCTTGGCGGACTTGCCGCGTATTAACTCCAGCATATCGGGGTTTTTCTTTTGCGGCATAATGCTTGAGCCTGTGGAATACCCCTCGTCCAATGTGATATACGAAAACTCGTCGCACGCCCAATAAATCCATTCTTCAGCGAGCTTGGACATATGCAAGCCAATAAGCGCGCACGCGCTTACATATTCTACCAAAAAATCCCTGTCGGACACGGCGTCCAAAGAGTTGGGCGAGATATCCGAAAAGCCCAAAAGCTTAGCGGTCATTTCCCTGTCTATAGGGTAAGCCGTTCCGGCGAGCGCGCCGCTGCCCAAAGGCGAAACATTTAAGCGTTTTTTGCAATCTTTTAACCGCTCAATATCCCGCAAAAACATGCAAACATAAGCGTTAAGATAATGCCCAAGCGTTATGGGCTGGGCTTTTTGCATATGCGTAAAACCCGCCATTATGGTATCGGCGTGGTTTTTGGCGCGCTCCAGCATAATACCGCAAAGGTTTTTTAGCTTGAATACGGTATTGTCAATGCTGTCTTTGAGATACATTCTTATGTCCGTGGCGACCTGGTCGTTTCTAGACCGCGCGGTATGCAGCTTTTTGCCCGCCTCGCCTACGCGCTTTATCAGCTCTTGTTCCACAAAGCTATGGATATCCTCGGCGCCCTCAATTTTAAGCTTAGACTTTTCTATATCAGCCAAAATCCCTTCTAACCCGTCTATTATTGTCTTGCACTCGTCCTCCGATATGATTTTTTGGGCGCCCAGCATTTTGCAATGGGCGATACTGCCCAAGATATCTTGTTTATAAAGACGGCTGTCAAAATCCAGCGAAGAGTTAAACTCTTCCGCCAGTTTTTCGGTTTTTCGCGTAAAAACGCCTCCCCAAAGTTTCATTTTTTATTATTCCTTTTTATATTTTGCCCAAAGTTTTTGTTTTTGGGCGCGCACTTTAAGCGGCAGCCC
The DNA here is from genome assembly GCA_012512255.1 of Clostridiales bacterium. Lineage (NCBI taxonomy): Bacteria > Bacillati > Bacillota > Clostridia > Eubacteriales > Clostridiales bacterium. The sequence continues at coordinate 3,263 of JAAZDJ010000097.1, forward strand.
AAACAGGTTAATAAACCCTTCGGCGTCTTTTTGGTTATAAACCTCGTCTTGGGAAAAAGTCGCCATTTCGGCGTCATACAGCGAATACGGCGAGGCAACGCCCGCGGGGATGATATTGCCCTTATATAATTTCAACCTGACCTTGCCGGTTACGGTCTCCTGCGTTTTGTCCACAAAAGCCGAAAGACTCTCCCTCAAAGGCGTAAACCACAATCCGTCATAAACAAGTTCGGCAAACTTAATAGCCGCCATTTCCTTAAAATGCATAGTCGCCCTGTCCAGCGTTATTTCTTCAAGGTTGTTATGGGCCGCGTACAAAATTGACCCGCCCGGCGTCTCATAAACGCCGCGCGACTTCATCCCTACAAGGCGGTTTTCCACCATATCGGCCACGCCCACGCCGTGCCGCGCGCCAATCTCGTTTAGCGCGGCAATCAACTCGTGGGGCGGGTATTTTTGGCCGTTTACCGTTATAGGAACGCCTTTTTCAAACTCTATTTCCACATACTCGGGCGTATCGGCGCTTTGGGACAAGGGCTTGGTAACCATCAGCAAAGACTCTTTGGGCTCGTTAGCGGGATCTTCCAAATCCTGTCCCTCGTGCGAAAGATGCCAAAGGTTTCTGTCCATACTGTAATTATTTTCTTTGGTTACGGGCACGGGAATATCGCGCGCTTTGGCGTAATCAATGGCGTCCTCGCGCGATTTAATATTCCATATCCGCCAAGGCGCTATAATCTTTAGGTCGGGCGCAAGCGCTTTTATGGTAAGCTCAAACCGCACCTGGTCGTTGCCCTTGCCCGTCGCCCCGTGCGCTACCGCCTTGGCGCCTTCCTTGCGGGCTATCTCAACCAGCCTTTTGGCGATAACGGGCCTTGCGAACGAAGTCCCCAAAAGATATTTTTTCTCATACACGGCGCCCGCCTTCAGCGTGGGAAAAATAAAATCGGTCACAAACTCTTCTTTTAAATCCTCAATATAAATCTTGGACGCGCCGGTCTTTATCGCCTTTTCTTTTAAGGGCGCGAGCTCCTCGCCTTGACCCACATCGGCCGCCATGGCTATGACTTCCATATCGTAGTTTTCTTTGAGCCAAGGTATAATTATGGAAGTGTCCAGCCCTCCCGAATACGCGAGCACTACTTTTTCCTTTGCCATATTATCTCTCCTTGCCAAACATTATCTTGACTAATAATGTTTATAAGTTTATTATTTATTTATAAAATATTTTTATTATATGCCGAATTATAACGCACACAATAATTAAGGCATCAATTTATTGTATAATTATAAATTATTATGTATAAATAGTCAACAAAAAAATAGAGAAAGGCCAAAAAATATTGATTATTATTGGATTTGACCCCGGCTTTGCCACCTTAGGCTACGGGGTGATACAAAAAAACCAAAAAAACGAAATAAAGCCTTTGGACTTTGGAGTAATAACCACGCCCAAAGAATTTTGCATGTCCAAAAGGCTGTGCGCCATTTATGACGCGGTGAATGCGCTGATAGAAAAATACAATCCCGACGCCATCGCCATTGAGGAATTGTTTTTTAACGCCAACACCAAGACGGCTATCAATGTCGCCCAAGCGCGCGGGATTATAATTTTGTGTTCGGCGAAAGGTTGCAAGCGGTTATACGAATACACCCCGCTTCAAGTCAAGCAGGCGATGACGGGCAACGGCAGGGCCGAAAAGCGCCAAATACAATTTATGGTAAGAATGATGCTGGGCCTTAGGCGCGTCCCCAAGCCCGACGACGCGGCGGACGCTTTGGCGGTCGCCCTTACCCACGCCCAAACCAATGACTTAACCAACCAAAATATGCTATAATTTTTTTAGGAGATTTTAATGATTAGTTTTATCAGCGGACGCATAGTGGAAACAGGCGAAAACAAAATAGTGCTGGAAAACAACGGCATAGGCTATGACATTACGGTCAGCAACGACACCTTAGCCAAATGCCAAAACAAAGACAATGTCCAACTTTATATATATATGAGCGTAAGGGAAGACAGCGTGACGCTGTTTGGCTTTTTTGACAAGACCGAAAAAGAGATGTTTTTGCGTTTGATTACGGTAAGCGGTATTGGCCCAAAATTAGCGTCCGTTATTTTATCGGGAATGTCCAGCCAGCAGCTAGCCCTAAAAATAGCGGCCGGCGACCATTTGGCGCTAAGCAAGATAAAAGGCGTCGGCAAAAAAACGGCCGAGCGCATAATAGTGGAACTAAAAGACAAGATAGCGCTAGAAGGCCAAAGCGTTGACTTGGAAGCCCAAGACTTTGACAAAACGCCCCAAAACATAAGCGACGCCATTTTCGCGCTTATGTCATTGGGAATGACCAAGGCCGAGGCTGTAAGGGCCGTTAACAAAGTAAGCGACAAAACCAGGCCCGCCGAAGAGATTTTGGCGGAAGCGCTAAAGAGAGCGTGAGATTATGACAGACGATATAAGATTTTTGTCCAGCGCTTTGACGCCCGAGGATTTGGACATGGAAGTCACTTTGCGCCCCCAAAGCCTTAAGGAATTTGTCGGGCAGCAAAAACTCAAAGAAAACCTATCTATATATATAGAAGCCGCCAAAATGCGCGGCGAGCCGCTGGATCATGTTATGTTATACGGGCCGCCCGGCTTGGGCAAGACCACATTGGCGCATATCATAGCCAACGAGATGGGCGTCCAATTTAGGATAACCAGCGGGCCGGCGATAGAGCGGGCGAGCGACTTGGCGGCTATTTTGACCAATTTGCAAGAGCGCGATGTCTTGTTTATTGACGAGATCCACAGGCTCAACCGCGCGATAGAAGAAATACTGTATCCCGCGATGGAAGACTATTGCCTTGATTTTATGATAGGCAAAGGTCCCTCCGCGCGTTCAATGCGCCTTAAGCTTCAAGGCTTTACCTTGATAGGCGCCACAACCAGAGCGGGCAATATCACAAGCCCTTTGCGCGACCGCTTTGGCGTTATTTTCAGGCTTGAGATGTATTCGCCCGAAGAATTGGCAATAATAATCAAAAGGTCGGCTTCAATCTTAAATATCAAAATCAGCGAGGAGGCGGCGACCAAGATAGCCTCTTGTTCTAGGGGCACGCCCAGAATCGCCAATCGGTTGTTAAAGCGCATAAGAGACCACGCGCTGGTGGACGGGTCGGATATTATAGATTTGCCCGTTGTCAAAAAAGCCTTTTCCAAAATGGACATAGACTCATTGGGGCTGGACGAGTCCGACCGCAAATTGCTTTTGACAATGATAGAAAAATTTGACGGCGGGCCTGTTGGCGTGGACACGCTGTCTGCCGCCACGGGCGAGGAGGCCGTAACCATAGAGGATATAATAGAGCCGTATTTATTGCAATTAGGGTTTTTGGCGCGCACCCCGCGCGGCAGGGTGGCGATGCCCGCGGCGTATAAGCATCTTAATCTTAAGCCCAAAGACATCCAATTAAGCATAGACGACATTATCGGCGACTAAACAGGATAAATTATTGATGGACAAAAGCGATTTTTATTACGAACTCCCCCAAAAACTTATTGCCCAAACCCCTGTCTATCCAAGAGACTCAAGCAGGCTGTTGGTCTATGACAGGGCGCAAGATAAAGCAACGCATACCATATTTAGAAATATCGGCGACTTTTTAGAAAGCGGCGATGTTTTGGTTATAAATAACACCAAAGTAATACCCGCAAGGCTTTTGGGCGCAAAAACCACGGGCGCCAAGGCCGAGGTTTTGCTGTTAAAAAGGCTTAACCTAACAGATTGGGAAGTTTTATTAAAGCCCGCCAAAAGACTGAAGCCCGGCGCGGAGATTGTTTTTTCAAAAAAACTAAAGTGTCAGGTCTTGTCGGAGGGCGAGGGCGTTTGGGTGGCAAGGTTTGAGTTTTCGGGCGTGTTTGAGCAAATCTTAGACGAGTTGGGGCAAATGCCCCTTCCGCCTTATATCAGGCAAAAACTTTTGGACAAATCAAGATACAACACGGTTTACGCCAAAATAGAAGGCAGCGCCGCCGCGCCCACGGCGGGCTTGCATTTTACGCCCGAGCTAATCCAAAGCCTAAAAGACAAAGGCGTAATCTTTGCCGAGGTTTTGTTAAATGTCGGCTTGGGGACATTTTTGCCCGTAAAAGCTTCCAAGATTGAAGACCACCATATGCATAGCGAATATTACGAAATATCGCGCCAAGCCGCCGACATTATAAACCTTGCCAAAGCTCAAAACAGACGGGTAATAGCCGTGGGCACAACCAGCGTAAGAGTATTGGAAAGCCGCGCGGACAATGACGGCCGCGTTCAAAGCGGCAGCGGCGAAACAGATATATTTATCTATCCGGGCTATAAATTCAAAGCCATAGACGCGCTGATAACCAATTTTCACTTGCCCGAGTCCACGCTTATTATGCTGGTATCGGCTTTTGCGGGCAGGGAAAAGGTTTTGGATTTGTATCGGCAGGCGATAGGGCTAAAATACAGGTTTTTTAGCTTTGGCGACGCGATGTTTATTACTTGAAATTTAGCGGCGATGTTTTATTATTTAATATAACGCTTATAATTTAAGGATAATATATAAATGCAAAACTTTTCGTTCAAAACTATAAAAGTGTGCGCCCAAAGCGGCGCGCGCATAGGCGAGCTAAGCACCCCGCGCGGCGTAGTCCAAACGCCCGTGTTTATGCCCGTGGGCACGCGCGCCACGGTCAAAAGCCTCGCGCCCCGCGACATAAAAGAAACGGGCGCGCAAATAATTTTAGCCAACACCTATCATTTATATTTAAGACCCGGACACAAGATTATAAAAGCGGCTGGCGGGCTTCATAAGTTTATGGCGTGGGACGGCCCTATTTTGACGGACAGCGGCGGGTTTCAAATTTTTTCGCTTTCCAAGCTGCGAAAAATAAACGACGAAGGAGTCCAGTTTTGTTCGCATATAGACGGCAGCCTCCACAAACTTACCCCCGAATACGCGATAGAAATCCAAAACGCCTTGGGCGCCGATATAATTATGGCTTTTGACGAGTGCGTAAGCTACGGCGCGGACTATGACGAGGCAAAAGACGCCTACAAGCGCACGCTTAATTGGCTTAAGCGCTGTAATAACACGCACCAAAACCCCGCGCAAGCGCTCTTTCCCATAGTTCAAGGCAATATGTATGAAGACTTGCGCAAAGCGGCCATTTTGGAAACCTTGCCTTATGCCAAACACGGCTTGGCGATAGGCGGGCTTAGCGTGGGCGAACCGCCCGAGGTTATGTATAAGATGCTGGATGTTTTGCGCCCTTATTATCCCGAGCGTTTGCCAAGATACCTAATGGGCGTGGGCAGCGCCGATTATATTTTGGAAGGCGTCATAAGGGGGATAGATATGTTTGACTGTGTCCTGCCCACAAGGATTGCCCGAAACGGAACGGCCATGACCGCCCATGGCGCGCTAACCATACGAAACAGCCAATACAAAGAAGACTTTTCGCCCATAGAAGAAGACTGCGACTGTTACGCGTGCCAAAACTTCTCAAGGGCGTATATAAGGCATTTGGTCAATGTCAACGAGATTTTGGGCGGAAAACTTTTGAGCATCCATAATATCAGGTATCTTATAAGGCTGATAGAACGGATAAAAGAGGCTATATACGACGACCGCTTGCTTGATTTTAGGGAGGAATTTTATCAAAACTACAAAAAATCGGCTAATTAGACGTCTCACAATTATGTCAAATTTTCTATAAAGCCTCAATTCGCTTGTAAATAATCGCGCAATATTATATTATTGTATTATTACAAGAAGGAGATAATTATTGATGATACAGTTTTTATTAGAGACCGCGGGCGGCGGCAACGCTTTTAAAGATAATTGGGTGTTTTGGGTTTTGGTTGCTGCTTTGCTTATAGTGTTTATAATTTTGCCCATTTTCACCCAAAGACGCAACAACAAAAAATACAAAGAAATGATTGAAAAAATTCATATAGGCGATGAAGTAAAAACAATAGGCGGCATTGTGGGCAGAGTTGTAGAAATACTAGACAAGTCCGAAACCGAAAAATATATGGTCTTGGAAACGGGCATAGGCGGCAGCAAAAGCACTATGGTCTTTGATATGAACGCCATACTCAATGTGGTAAACCCCGCAATCCAGCCCCAAGTAGAAAGCCTCGACCAAGAGCAGTCCCAAGACCAAGAAAAAGACCAAGAAAATATTTAAATTCCCCTAAATACACCAAAAATGCGTTTTTATTTTTTTAAAACGCATTATTTATACCCAAACGCAACAAATAAAAACTTATAGAATTTTTTGTTTTGAAAAATATTTTTTTAATGCTTGAAAATATTTTTTTCTAATGCTTGTTTGCTTAATAACAGCTAAAAAATTAGCGTTTCGGCTTAA
>JAAZDJ010000098.1 GCA_012512255.1 Clostridiales bacterium
ATCTTTTTTGGGACGGTGGCGCTTTTTTTAATAAAACGCCCCTCCCAATAGAGATTGCTTTTTTTATTTTAGGGCGAAATTTTATAGGCTATTGACATTAGCGCGCGTTTGGAGTAAAAAAGAAGAAGATACTTATATTTAGGAAAATATGCAATGGCAAGAACGGCTACATTGACAAAACTAAGTTTTAATCCTTTGAGTTCGGTAAAAAAGGCAATAGGGGTAATTAGCGGCAAGGGCGGAGTGGGCAAGTCGTTGGTTACGGCGCTTTTGGCAAGCGCCTTTAGAAAAAACGGGCATAACGTAGCTATATTGGACGCTGACATTACGGGCCCGTCCATACCCAAAGCGTTTGGGCTAAAAGGCCTAACGACCGCTAGCGAGCAAGGCATAATTCCCAAAGAATCCAAAACGGGCGTCAAAATAATGTCTATCAACTTTTTGCTAAACGAGGAAACCCAGCCGATTATTTGGAGGGGGCCTTTAATAGCTAGCGCGGTCAAGCAATTTTGGACCGATGTCGTTTGGGGCGATATTGATTATATGTTTGTGGATATGCCGCCCGGCACGGGCGATGTGCCCTTGACGGTCTTTCAGTCGTTTAAGATAGACGGGATATTAATCGTGACTTCTCCGCAAGAACTGGTTGGCATGATCGTTCAAAAGGCGGTCAATATGGCAAAGTCAATGGACATCAAGATTTTGGGGATTATTGAGAATATGTCTTATTTTGTATGCCCTAACTGCACCAAAAAACATTATATTTTCGGCGCCAGCGATATAGAAAACATAGCCCAAAAACAAAACATAAAGGTTTTGGCAAAAATACCGATTGATCCCGCCATCTCGCAAGCGTGCGACAACGGCCAGGTAGAAAACATAGACGCCCAATGGCTGATACCCGCCGTGTATAGCATAGAAAACAACGCATAAATTTTAATAATAAGGCCAAACGGCAGTAAAGAAAAAAACTCAAAACTTTTTCTAGTAAAGTCAATCTTAAAGTCAATCTTATTTTAAAACAATCCCGCTAAATAAAGCGGGATTTTTTTTGTAATATTCTCACAAAACCAAAAGCGTTTTTATTGACAAAAAAATGCGGGCGGGCTTATTATGTTAGATGTAGCTAACATTTTGGATGCATAAATACGTATAAGCGCATAAATAATAAAAATAAATGATTAACGCCCCGATTGACCCGATGCGATACCATTACATATTGGCGCAAATCGCCGCGCCGACCTTAATGCGCGTAAAGCCCGCTAGCTTGATTTGTTTGCCCAAAGGGCTGAATGTCGCCAATATAAGGCCCAAAGAAAAAGGGCTGGAAATGATGCTTATGTATAGGGGCAAAAAAAGTCAAGCCGTTTTGATTTTTAACCGTAATATGCTGCAAGAGGTTTTAGCCGACCAAAAGGTAAAAGATTTTTTGGCGACATATTCATACCCTGTCCATACCGACATAGATTTTCATTTGGAACATCTAAAAAAAAGGCTTCAGGGTTTTTTTGAGGGCGAAAACGAGTTTGCGCATGAGATAGGTTTATTTTTGGGATATCCGTTTGACGATGTATTGGACTTTATCAAAAAAGACAAGGCATGCTATTTTTGCGGCTATTGGAAAGTTTTTAATAACCCGCAAAAAGCGCTCAAAATTATGGATATGTATGACCTTGCCAAGACGCAGGTTATAAATGAATATTTGCAAGGCAAAGAATATTTTGAAATCACATATAATTATTAGGAGGTTTTTTTATGTCAAAAGTATTAATAATATATTGGTCGGGAACGGGCAATACCGAAAAAATGGCGCAGTTGATATCCCAAGGTGCAAAGAGCGCGGGAGCGGAAGTTGAGCTGTTAAACGTAGCGCTTGCCGAGCCCGATATGGTGGATGATTACGATGTCATTGCTTTGGGCTCGCCGTCTATGGGCGTTGAGGTCATAGAGGAAGAAGAGATGGAGCCTTTTGTGGAAGACATAAAAGACAAGGTCTTAGGCAAAAAGGTGGCTTTGTTCGGCTCGTATGATTGGGGCGACGGCGAATGGATGAGAAATTGGAAAGAGCGCATGACCGACTACGGCGCGCAAGTGGTAGATACCGTAATAGCCCGCCAAGCGCCCGAAGGCGAAAGCGCGCAAGAATGCGTCAACTTGGGCGTCAAACTAGCCTCTCTCTAAAAAGCATAAGCCCTTAAAATAAAGATAAGCCGTTTATAAAACGGCTTTTTTATATTATGCCGCTATTCGTTTTTTTTGGCGCTGTTTTTATTAAGCATAACAATCTAATAGACAATATGATATATAATTATGATATATTATAATAAATTGATGTTTTTGCCCGTTATTTTTCTTATGGGATATTTAAATTAAGGGGTAAGCATTTTATATGCCGATAAAAGCAATTAAAGGCGATATTACCAAGTGCGAGGTTGACGCGATAGTAAACGCCGCTAACAATACTTTGTTAGGGGGCGGCGGCGTTGACGGCGCTATCCATCGCGCCGCGGGGCCGTTGCTTTTGGAAGAGTGCAGGTCGCTTGGCGGATGTAAAACGGGCGAGGCAAAAATCACCAAAGGATATAATTTGCCCGCAAGGCATGTTATTCATACGGTCGGGCCTGTTTGGCGAGGCGGCAAACATGACGAGCAAAATCAGCTTATGCGTTGTTATTTAAATTCTTTAAAACTCGCCAAAGAACATAGGATTAAGTCTATCGCTTTTCCGCTTATATCCAGCGGCGCGTATGGTTATCCAAAAGAAAAAGCAATAAAAGTCGCGATAAAAGCCTTTGAAAAATTTTTAATGGATAACGATATGGATATTATCTTAGTTCTTTATGACAATGAATCGTTTGAGATTTTCAAAAAACTGTATCCAAATAGTATTTAATTATTTAATTAAAAAATAGTGTTGTAAGTTAATATCTTCCAAGATATTTTATTATAATTTTTAATGAAATTTTAGCTTATATTATTATATATATATTTTTTTTAATAATTTTTATCATATTTACAAATTATAAAACAGATAAAAAATTTTTTAAACTAACGTAATGTATAAGGCTATCGCTTTACAATCGCTATAATATATGGTAAAATAATTAAGCAATAGTGAATACATTATCAATCTTTCTAAAACCGAATAAAAAACTTTGAAATTTTAAGGAGAATAGTATGAAAAAGATTATTACTTCTATGCTGGCAATAATTACATCTTGTATATTAATTTTAGGCATTGCGGGATGCGATAACAAACCCGCCACAAGCTCGGCGACCGCTTACGATGTTGTTCATGGTAGCTATCTAGGCGTAGAGGATATTACTGTTAATAAGGACGGAAAAGTAACAGACATCAAAATTGACGAAATCTTTTTCCCTCATACTTGGGCGCAAAAAACGGATGAGGGCGAAAACTCTTCATTTACTGACGAGTGGATTAACGAAGAAGTTGAAGATAACCAAACCGTTTTCGCCAAATACATAAGAATAGGCGATAAGTATTTTGAAGCAAAAGACGCGACCGAGGATGATCCTAAAGTGCCTGTTTGGGAAGAGATTGACGGCGATATTGAGGACTTAGAAGAAGAGCTCAAAAATAGCGCGGATGTTAGGGATTGGTATTACA
>JAAZDJ010000099.1 GCA_012512255.1 Clostridiales bacterium
ATACAATAATATAATTATAAAATAAAGCCTATGGTGGTTTTTTCCAAATCGCCAAATAGCTACAATAAAGGGGAAACTGATTTGGACTTAAAAATTATTTTTTTCATTATCGCAGGACTTGGAGTTTCCTTGCTTGCGTTTGTTTTTGTTTTCTGGCTTTATATGTGGATAAAGAAACAGCCATCCGATAATCCCAAGATAGCTGAAATGGGCAAATACATTAGACAAGGCGCGATGACATTCTTAAAAAAAGAATACATCATTCTCGCCAAATTCGCCGGCGTAGTGTCGCTGTTTATTTTTGTGTTTTTGCCCAAACCTATCTGGCAAGGCAATCTAGCGCAAACCATAGGCGACCATATCGGCGTGGTGGCGGCGTATATTTTGGGTAATGTTTTTAGTTGCCTCGCCGGCTATATCGGCATAGCCATTGCCACAGTCGCCAATATTAAGACGGCCGAAGCCGCAAAACAAGGCATCAAACCCAGCTTTTTGTGCGGATTCCGCGGCGGCGCGGTTATGGGACTTGCCGTGGTGGGCGCGAGTCTTTTGGGAATAGGTCTGGCTTATCTTGTATTTATGGCGACGGACAATTCGTTATTGATGTTGGGCTTTAGCTTTGGCGCGTCCAGCCTAGCTTTGTTTGCAAAGGCGGGCGGCGGTATCTTTACCAAGACTGCGGATATTAGCGCGGACTTGGTCGGGAAAGTGGAGCTTGGCATACCCGAAGACGACCCCCGCAACCCCGCTGTTATCGCCGATAACGTGGGCGACAATGTGGGCGATGTCGCGGGCATGGGGGCAGATTTGTTTGACTCCAATGTGGCGTCAATGACGGCGGCTTTGGTCATGGGCGCGAGCCTAGGCGTAGCCAAAAATATTATGATGATATTCGCTTTTGCGTCAATCGGGCTTTTGTCCTCGTTGATTGGAATATTCCTAGCGCGCATGGGCAAAAAAGACGACCCGACTTTTGCGCTTAACACAAGCACCTATATAACCACGGGATTGTTTTTAGCGTTGTCCGCGGCGGCGACAGCCATATTCAAATTTGATTGGCGGATATGGGGAGCGTCCGTATTGGGTCTTTTGGTAGGCGTGGTTATAGGCATTGTCACCGATTACTTTACCAATGATACCAAGCGTCCCGTCCAAAATGTCGCCAAAGCATCGGCAAGCGGACCGGCGTTTACAATCTTGTCGGGCGTAAGCTATGGGTTTTTGAGCGTGTTGCCCGCTATGATAGGAATAGCAATATCGGCATTGGGCGCATATTACTTGTGCGCGCCCTTGGGCGAAGGTTATGGAATGTTTGGTATCTCAATGTCGGCGGTAGGCATGCTTTCAATAGTCGGAATGATTATAAGCAACGACGCTTACGGCCCTATCGTTGACAACGCGCGCGGGCTTGCCGAAATGGGCGGTCTTGGCGACGAGGTTTTGGAAAGAGCGGATAGCCTAGACTCCGCAGGAAACACGGTCAAGGCCATCACAAAAGGCTTTGCCATAGGCGCGGCGGGTCTTACCGTTATCGCGCTTTTGGGCGCGTTTATCAGCGAAGTAAACGAAGCCGCCGAAGCTTTGGGACTGGCCAAAATAAGCGGTTTTGATATAACCAATCCTTTGGTCTTCTTTGGACTTATTATAGGCGCAGCCGTTCCCGCGGTGTTCAGCGCTATGCAAATTTTGGGCGTGGACCGCAACGCGCAAAGAATGGTAAAAGAAATCCACAGACAGTTTGACGAAATCCCCGGCCTTAAAGAGGGCAAAGAGGGCGTAATCCCCGAATACGACAAATGCATCGTTATCGCCACCCACGGCGCTATAAGGGAGCTTATCCCCGCGGGATTGTTCGCCATAATTATTACTTTGGTGGTAGGCTTTGTGGGCGGCGTTCAGGCTATGGGCGGATTTTTGACCGGAAACATTGTAAGCGGATTATTGCTTGCCTTGTTTATGTCCAATAGCGGCGGGCTTTGGGACAACAGCAAAAAGTATATAGAAGCCGGCAACATCGGCGGCAAGGGCAGCGAGGCGCACAAGGCCGCTGTGGTAGGCGATACCGTGGGCGATCCTTTCAAGGATACGGCGGGACCGAGCATTAATACCCAAATCACCGTCGTAAGCTTGGTGGCGTCGCTTATGGGCGCGCTGTTCTTGGCGTATAATGTCATAAATCTTATTTAAGATAATCCCAAAAAACTAAAACAATAAAGGCAAGAAAGTCTCTTGCCTTTTTTTATCGCCAAAACGGTTAAAAAAGGCTAACGCCTAATTTTTTAAGATATTTTAAAAATCAAAAAAAAGACAAAGGGCTTCAATAAAACCTTTTGTCTTTTTTGATAAAAAGGAAGCTTATAACTAAAACAATCTATATTTTTATAATAACACAATATCAAATAAAGTAAAGCATATTTACCAAAATTTGCCAATTTTGTCTATTTAAAAATCAATATCTTTTAAAAAAAGATTTTATTTTAAGACATAAGCCGTATTTTGTTTTGTTTTTTTCAATTTTCAAAGTATGCCCTAAATCAAATTCTATAATCCGTCTTTGATGAACTTATTTATATGTTAAAAAGACGAGCTTTTTACTCGTCTTTGATTTTTAATGTTATCTTGACATATTTATTATTCATTATAAGATTCAACTAAAATCAATTGATCAGCTGTATATTCCTTCATTATAGCTTTTTCTATCATATCGCCATTTTCATCAATAAATTCAACAGTAAATGCTTCGCCGTTTCCTAAAACGTCAACGATAGTTCCAGTATATGTTTTTTTCACGCCCGCTTCAAGATCATCTTCTTTCAATCTCACAATATCTAATAATTTGAACATTATCCCTCCTTTTCTAGGCAAAAACTATGCGCTTTATTCACCAAAACATGTTTTACCCTTTAATAAAATATTTGTATGGATATTAATTATTATATTTTAATTTTCAAATTCCGCAACATTTTTTCAGCATTTTAACTTTTATATAATTTTTATATTTTTTTAATTATTCTTTATCATATCTATAATTTAGGCGTTTTTTTACGTATCAAAAAATTTACCGCGCCGTTATTTCTATTTTTGGCTTTGGCTTAATAAGATATATTTATGACTTTGTATGATTTAAAAATAGGCGAGAGCGCCGAGATCGTGCGAGTGTCGGGCGCGAGCGCCAAAAAACTTGGGGAGCTAGGCTATACCCCAAAAACCAAAATAAAAGTCCTTAATATCAGCCTGTTTGACGGCAGATTAATTTTGATAAGGGATTGCGTAGTCGGGCTTAGAAGCTCGTTGGCTAAGGACATAGAAGTAAGATTGCTAAAAGACAAGGAGCCGCCAATTTGAATATTATTAAGGCCCTTATGATCGGCAACGCCAATACCGGCAAGACTACCTTATTTAACGAACTGACCAAGAGCAATCTACATACGGGCAATTGGTATGGCGTCACGGTTGCGGGCGAAAAAAAAGCCTTTAGGTTTAAGGGCTATGAAATAATATTGGAAGACTTGCCGGGCATATATTCTTTAAAGCTTGCGGGCGCGGAAGAAAAAATAACTCTAAACAGGCTAAAGCGCGGCGGTTATGATTTGGTCCTTAACATATGCGAAGTCAAGGCGCTTGCCCGCAACCTTTACCTTTCGTTGCAGCTAAAAGCGCTTGGCGTCAATATGGTTGTGGTTGTCAATATGGCGGACGAGCAAAAAGATTTTGAGATAGATTTTGATTTATTGTCTAAAACGCTGCAAGTCCCCGTAGTGTCCATAAGCGCCAAAAAAAGAATTAACCTGGATGTTTTATGCGAGCAGATAATAAAGAGCTATAAAACTTCAACCCAAAAACCTATCCAAGATATTGAAAAAAAACTACAAGACTTAAACGCCCCCCAAGCGTATTCGTATATAGACAACCTTATGCGAAGCGTCAAAAAACAAAAGACAACCAAAAATGACTTATCCAAAGCCGATAAAATTATCCTCAATAAATTCTTGTGCCTGCCTATTTTCGCGCTTATTATGGGCGCGGTGTTTTTTGTTACATTTGAGCTTGCGGGCAGCCGCTTTTCGGATATTTTGGGACAGTGGATAACCAAGCTGGAAAGCGTTATTTCCACGGGGCTCAAAAAAGCGGGCGTTAGCGTAGGCTTTAACAAACTTGTAAGCGAAGCGATTTTGGGCGGGGCGGGGAGCGTTATTGAGTTTTTGCCGCAAATCACGCTTTTGTTTTTTTGTCTGGCGATATTGGAAGACAGCGGTTATATGGCAAGGGCGGCCTATGTCTTGGACGGGGCTTTGCAAAAGATAGGCCTAAACGGCAGAGCCGCGTATACATTGCTAATGGGCTTCGGGTGTTCGGCTACGGCGGTTTTTACGGCCAAGAGCATAGAGCAGCCAAGCGTAAGGCTAAAAACCGTTATGATAACGCCCTTTATATCGTGCAGCGCGCGCATGCCGGTATTTTTGGCGATTTCGGGCGCGTTTTTTTCCAAATTCAGCTATTTGATTGTGACGGGATTATATTTGGGTGGAATAATAGCCGCTTGCGTATGGGCGCTGATACTAAACAAATTCTTAAAAATTGACATCAAGGAAAACGACTTTTTTATTGAATTGCCGCCATATTGGTTGCCGTCTTTTAAAAGAGCGCTAAAGCTCGCGCTCCAAGAGATAAAAAACTTCTTTATCCGCGTCTGCACGGTCTTGTTTTTGGTCAATATTGTCGTATGGATTTTGGGAAGCTTTGATTGGCGCTTAAAATATGTGGGCTTGGCGGGCGACAGCATCCTAAAAAGCGTATCCCAAATTTTGCTGCCTTTGTTTTTGCCCATAGGCGTTACCAAATGGCAGGCGGTAAGCGCGCTTATCTGCGGTTTGGTCGCCAAAGAGACCGTAGTTTCCGCTATAGCCACTTTGGGCGGCATTTCCCAAATTTTGCCGACTTGGACTCAAGCCTTGCCGTTTTTGACGTTTGTTTTGCTTTACAGCCCTTGCGTCGCGACGATAGCGGCGATACGCAAAGAACTGGGCAAAAAATGGGCCTTGATATCTTTTCTGATGCATCTTGTTTGCGCTTATTTGATGTCAATGATAGTTTTTGGCGTTATCCTGATAGCCAATATTTCTTTGAATATAATAATTATTTTGGCGGTTTTGTTAATCGCTTATTTGATTATAAAAACAGCTTTTAAGTTTGAGATGGATAAAAAAAGAAATTAAAACGCTTAATTTTGGCTTAAGGTATAAGCCGTTTTAAATTATTCATTAAATTCTAATTGTTTTTTAATTATTCTTTAATCTATTTTAATTCGCAAACATATAAATCAATGCTATACTTATATATAGGAGGTTATTATGAAATGGGTAAGAAACCGCATTGTAGGCGGAATATTTCTCATAATAGTTGCGTTGGTTATGTTTGCCCTTTACCGAGAATTTAGGCTTTTTTACGGCTTTAGCTTTATGGGCCTTTTTCCTTTGATAATTTTTGGGGCTGTCGCGATAACGTTTATAATCTCTATCGTTCAAGGAATAAAGGGAAACCAGCAACACAACCCCCCTCAAGACGGCCATTATCACCCTGATCATCATAACCGCCGCGATGACAACGCCCAAACCTATAACCAACCTAAAAAATACAATGTATATAGAGGATATTATAACAGATGCCCTATGTGCGACAGCGAAACAGAACCCGACCAAAAATTTTGCATCAATTGCGGCAATAAATTAAAAGATTAACGCCTAAGCGGTTTTTAGATAAATAATCATTAAGACCGTAAAAACTATTTTACGGTCTTTATTTTTTTGTCCTTTGTCAAAGGCTATTTACATATGTAATTTTTTTACTTAATCTTTTGGGGTTTAATGCTATAATTAAAATAAATTGGAGGATAAAATGAAAAAATCCGATTTTATATTAATCGGTTTGGCGTGCGACAATTGCATAGCGCAAGTTACCAAGGCAATCAAAAAATTAAAAGGAATCAAGTCCTATAAAATAACCTTAGAATCCATGATGTTAGAATATGACCAAAACAAAGTATCCGAACAGGATATAATAAGCGCGGTTCAATCGTTGGGATATAACGCAAGACCAAATAACCAGTAAAGAAGGCCGTTCATGAAAACAGAAAGCTATAAAATTGTCGGAATGTCATGCGCCGCCTGTTCGGCGAGGGTGGAAAAGGCGCTAAAGCGAAGAAAGGGCGTAAAAAGCGTCAATGTTAATCTTGCCATCAATACTATGACAATCACGTATGATCCAAATATTATCCAAAGCCGGCAAATAATCCAATATGTTAAAGACGCCGGCTATAAGGCTTTTTTGCATAGCGACTTGACCAACGACCAAAAAAGAGCGCTGGAAATCAAAGAATACAAAAGCCTATTTTATAGGTTAATAATCTCCGCCATATTTTCCGCGCCTTTATTTTTGGCGATGTTTGTTCATATGTCAAAAGCGGGGCATTTTCTTAACAGGCCGATATTTTTGTATTTGCAGCTAGCTTTTGCCACCATAGTTCAATTCGGCACAGGAAGCGCTTTTTACATAGGAGCTTACAAGTCAATCAAAAACAAAAGTCTTAATATGGATGTTTTGGTCGCTTTGGGCACGACGGCGGCTTATCTTTTTAGCGTATATAATATGGCAGTTTTTCTCGTGAGCGACCGTCAAGGCGGAGCGGATTTGTATTTTGAGTCTTCGGCAGTAATTATCACTTTGGTGTTTTTGGGCAAATTTTTGGAACACCGCGCCAAAAGCCGCACCTCGGACGCCCTAAAACAGCTTTTGAGCTTTCAGGCCAAATCGGCAAGGATTATCACAAGCGAAGGGATTGAATTGGAAATTCCAATAGACAATATCAAAATAGGCGATATAATACTGGCCAAGCCCGGCGACAAGATAGCCGTGGACGGCGAAATAATAAGCGGGCATACCTCGCTTGACGAGTCTATGCTGACGGGCGAAAGCCTGCCCGCCGACAAGGGCGAAGGCGACCAAGTTTATGGCGGGACTATTAACCTTTCGGGCGCGATAAAATACCGCGCCCAAAAAGTAGGCAAAGACACGGTATTTTCCAAGATTATAGAGCTAGTAGAGCAAGCCCAAGGCAAAAAAGCCCCTATCCAAAAAATCGCCGACAAGGTTTCGGGAATTTTCGTGCCCATAGTCTTGTTGATAGCTGTCATAACCTTTGTTATAACGATATTATTTAAAGACTTTGCGTCCGCGCTTATTAATTCGGTAAGCGTATTAGTCATAGCTTGCCCTTGCGCTTTGGGACTTGCCACGCCGACCGCCATTATGGTAGGAACGGGCAGCGCGGCAAGACGGGGAATATTATTCAAAGGCGGCGATGTTCTGGAACGGGCGCATAATATTAATATAATAGCCTTTGACAAAACGGGCACTATCACAGAAGGCAAGCCCCAGGTCAAAGAAATGGTCACAATCAACCAAGACAAAGCGCGCGTTTTGGATATAATCCTCTCATGCGAAAAGCAGTCCGAGCACCCTTTGGCGCATGCCCTTGTAAGTTACGCGCAAGAACAAGGCGCGCGATATATAGAGCCCGAAAGCTTTGTTTCTTATGCCGGCAAGGGCATTCAAGCCAAAATAAACGGCGCGGAGGTTTTGGCGGGCAATTTAAAGTTAATGGAAGAAAAAGGCGTGGATATAGAAGATTATAGACATTACGCCCAAAAAGGCGGAACGGCGGTTTACTTGAGCGAAGGCGGCAGTTTAACGGCGGTATTTTTGATAACCGACACAATCAAAAGCAACGCAAAAGCCGCAATCCAAGAACTAAAAGAAAAAGGCATTAAGACGGTAATGCTTACGGGCGACGCATCGCACGCCGCGGCTATGACAGCTTTAGAAGTTGTCATAACCGATTATATAGCCGAAGTCTTGCCCGACCAGAAAGAAGAGCATATAAGAAAACTAAAACAAGGCGGAAATATTGTCGCCATGGTCGGCGACGGCGTCAACGACGCGCCGTCGCTTGCAAGCGCGGACATAGGCTTTGTAATGAGTACGGGAACGGATGTCGCCATTGAAGCCGGCGATATCACGCTTATGCGCGGCGACCTAAAAAAAGTCGCAGACGCTTTGTTTATCAGCCAAAAAACCATAACAAAAATCAAGCAAAACTTGTTCTGGGCTTTTATTTATAATGTCATTGGGATACCAT
The DNA here is from genome assembly GCA_012512255.1 of Clostridiales bacterium. NCBI lineage: Bacteria > Bacillati > Bacillota > Clostridia > Eubacteriales > Clostridiales bacterium. The sequence goes on from JAAZDJ010000099.1 coordinate 8,195, forward strand.
TGGCGGCGTTTGGCGTTTTGAACCCTATAATAGCGGGCGCAGCCATGGCGTTAAGCTCGGTATCAGTCGTCGCTAATTCTTTGCTATTAAGAAGACAAATTGAGCAAAAGCGCTAAGGTTTTGGG
>JAAZDJ010000100.1 GCA_012512255.1 Clostridiales bacterium
CGCCTTGGGCGTTAAGATGCAAAATAACATTTTCATCCAAATCGCCGCTTGCGAAAATCTTAGCGTCCTTATGGCCGGCCTCGTCCAGCATCTTGCGCGCCGTTATGGAAAGATAGGCCAGGTCGCCGCTGTCTAGCCTTATCCCCAAAGGCTTATGGCCCTTGCTTTTTAGCTCGTCAAAAACTTTGATTGCGTTGGGCACGCCGCTCTTTAACGTGTCATAGGTGTCAACCAACAATAGACACGAATCGGGAAAAGCCTTGGCATACGCCCTGAACGCTTCCAATTCGCTCGAAAAACTCAAAACCCAGCCGTGCGAATGCGTGCCTTTTACGGGTATGCCCCATTTTTGTCCCGCTAAGACATTGCTCGTGCCTTGGCAGCCGCCTATTATGGCGCTGCGCGTGCCATAAATGCCCGCGTCGGGCCCTTGCGCGCGCCTTAGCCCAAATTCTATGACGGGCTTGTCGCCCGCGGTTAGACAAATCCTTGAGGCCTTGGTGGCGATTAGCGTTTGGTGGTTGATTATATTGAGTATCCCGGCCTCAATATACATCGCCTCTTTTATTTCGGCTTCCACTACGAATATGGGCTCGCCCGGGAAAATCACAGTGCCCTCGGGCACGGCCCGTATATTACCTTTGAATTTAAACGAAGACAAATAGTCCAAAAAGTCTTCGGAAAACACCTTAAGGCTGCGCAAATATTTTATCTCTTCGGACCCAAATTTTATGTTTTGGATAAAGTTAATGGCTTCTTCCAGACCCGCCGCTATGGCGTAATTAAAGGCGGAACTTTGGCGGAAAAAAACCTCAAAAACAGCTGTCTCTTGCTTTTTTTGATAAAAATGCCCTTGCATCATTGTAAGGGCATAAAAATCCGATAATAAAGACAAGTTATCCATTTTTAAATTATATTATCTTCCTTTATTTTTTTCTATTCCTCATCCTTGGGGGACGGATACGGGGTTTCCCTTTGGGGCCTGTCGCCGTCATCCCAGCGTCCTTTCTTTGAGGTGATAGCGTTGATAAAGATAAAAGCGCCTATCACGATCGCCACTATGGGCGCGATTATCCACCAATCCACTTCATAGAAAGAATTTAAAAACAAAATAAACGCTATAACGCCAAAAAAGATTATGGACTTAAGATGAAGATTTTTGTCTTTGGAAAACAACAAAGTCCCCGCGCTTGCGATAGCGGGAATCGCCACATATATAGGATAAATTTTATGGTAACCTACGCCGCCCACATTTTTTATAAGCCATGCCGCAAGACAGGTCAAAAACACAAAACTTATCCAAAGCGTTACCGTGTTTTTCAAAAAAGCGCTATGCGTCAAGCATAATAGCCAAATCAAGCCAAGCGCCGCGGGCAGCCATATTATTGATACTCCCCATTGCGCGCCCAAAAAATCGGGCTTAAAATTTACAACCAATAAAAACACTCCAAACAATATCAGTTCCAGCGAGCAAAATATTGTGGAAAGCAAACTAAGATTATATTTGGGCAATTTTTGTTCGGGGTTGTTGGATGACATATCGGACTCCTTATCACTATAATACAACTTTTGATTTATACCATTATTATAATATAAAACCTAATATAATTCTATAAATTTTATTATTTTATAATAATTCTTATCTTTTTTTAATCTTTGTCTTTTGATTGGGCGTCCGCGTCCTTGCCGCTTTTTTCTAGAAATTCTTGCACGCTTTCTTCCTCGTCCGCTTCAATATATTCGTATTCGTCAATCAAAAGCGGCCTGCCGTATATTTCTTCGGGCAAGCCCGTTTTTTCCCAGTCGTCGTAATATACCAAGATAGGCGGTTTCTTGCCTTCTTTTTGCGCTTTTTGCCAAACATAGATAATTCCGACAGCGCCCAAGATAATGGCTATCGCGCTTACAAATTGCGAAACGGGCAGCACATCGGGAATCAAATATAAAACAAATAGTTCTTTGTCCCTAAACGACTCTAGGATAATTCGGACAATGCCATAATAAATGCCGTAACACGCAAAGACAAATCCAGGAAAACTGCGCCTGCGCCCTAAGAAAAACCAAAGCAATAGACCAAAACCTATAAGGTTGAGCATGGACTCATAAAAAAACAGCGCCTGATACCACATCCCGTCAACCTTTACAGCTATCGGAAAAAACTGATAAGCTGGATTCAGCACAGGCTGGCCGTAAACTTCAGAGTTGGCGAAATTGCCCCATCTGCCTACAGCTTGGCCCAAAATCAAAAAGGGCGCGCCTATATCGCACATCATCAAAAAAGTTTCTTTCTTTTCGCCCGTCTTTTTTTCTTTGCGCTTATACATTAGGCTGTTAAAATACACTCCCAGTAAAGCGCCCAACACCCCGCCATAAATCGCCAGTCCTTGCAGCCTAAAGCCGTCTTCATAAAAGCCCAGCGCCTCGGCGAAAGTGTATTTTGCGCCCGAGCCTATTATATCAAAGATGACATAATACAATCTCGCGCCTATGATAGCAAACGGCAAAGCCCAAATTATTATATCAAAGACCACTTCAGGATTATATCCTCGTTTTTTTGCCGCAAAATATGCGCTTGCCGTTCCCGCGATTATGCCAAGCGCAATCAAAAAACCATACCAATTAAACTTAAAAGCCGCCAAAAAACTAATCATAGCGCGCTCCTTTTTAAAAAATGCGAATTTTTCTAAGTTTCAATTAATAATTATATTACAGTTAAAGTTAATAGTCAACGCTAAAAAAGCTAGACTTCTTGTTAAAAAAGCCAGGCTTCTTGTCAAAAAAATTATATTGATTTTTTGATTGATATTGCCAAAATTTAGGATATGATATATAATTAAAAAAGCGATTGATTTTCAAAATTAATTTTTCATTGTAAATTAGAATATCATTAGCGAGGTTTTTTGATGGCAAAAAAATCTCCTCAAGAACTTATAGAGGACTTGTTATATTATGCAAACACGCATTTGTTTTTATCCCTGTCCGATAACATTTACGCAAGAAACAAATTACTGGCCAAATTAAGACTTTCCGAGCCTACCCAAGACTCATCGCATAACCCAAGCAATGATGATTTTGCTTTGACAAAAAGCCCCGCTAAGATATTGTCAAAGCTGTCCGATTACGCGATTGAACAAGGCATAATAGAGCCCGGCAAAAGAGTCAATTTTGAAAACGAGATTATGGACATATTATGCCCGCCGCCCTCTTTTATCATAGACCTTTTTGACCAAATAGCGTGCGAAAAAAATATAAAAGAGGCTTGTTTGTTTTTGTATGACTTTTGCATTAAGTCCAACTATATAAGATACGACGAGGTTTCGGCCAATCTTTCTTGGACCGCGCCCGCGGAGAAAGCGGACTTGGAAATCACGATTAACATCGCCAAGCCCGAAAAAGATAACAAAAAGACCGCCGAACTTTTAAAAAAGCCTCAAACAGGTTATCCCAAATGCCCCCTTTGCAAAGAAAATGTGGGGTTTGCGGGCAATGAAAACTACCCTTCGCGATTGACTTTGCGCACGATACCTATATTTTTGAACGAAGAGTTGTGGCATTTTCAGTTTTCGCCTTATAGGTATTATAACGAGCATTGTATAGTCCTAAGCGACGAGCATGTCCCTATGGAAGTGAATCAAACGACTATTGTAAGGCTTTTTGATTTTATTGATTTGTTCCCGCATTATTTTATCGGCTCAAACGCGGCATTGCCCCGAATAGGCGGCTCTATACTCAACCATGACCATTACCAAGGCGGGGCGCATAAAATGCCTTTGCATAAAGCCAAAATAAAATATAGGTTTTCCTCGCCTGATTATCCCGATGTGAGAATCTTGATTCCCGATTGGTATAATAATGTAATAAGAATAGAAAGCCAAAACCGCGCGTCTTTGGAGAAAATGTTTGGGCAAATACTAGACTATTTCTTGGAATACAACAACGAAAAACTTAATATTATCGCTTACACCAACGAACAGCATAACGCAGTAACGCCGATAGCCAGATTTAACGAAGACGGCGAATATTCTTTGGACATAATCTTGCGCAATAACCGCGCGGACTTGGAGCATCCCGACGGGATATTCCATGTATGTCCTGATTTGCATAACATCAAAAAAGAAAGCATAGGCTTAATTGAAGCTATGGGCGTGTTTATCTTGCCCGGAAGATTGTCCAAAGAAGCGGAAGAAATTAAAGACTTTTTGGTCGGGAAAAGCAATTTCAAAGAACTAAGCGATCCCAACCATCCTTTGATTGCGCATACGGGCATGATAGCCCAATTAATCAACGAC
>JAAZDJ010000101.1 GCA_012512255.1 Clostridiales bacterium
CCCTAAACGCCGAAATAACAGCCACAAAGACTATGCTCGGCGCTATGGCTATATAGCTCAAAGCCGCCGAAGAGTTTCCTTGGGCTAGGGCTATCAATCTATGAAACAGCAATATAATCAAAGCGCAAATCGCCCCAAAAGCCGTAAGCGTAATTAAAGCCGTGGTAAAAGATTTGCGCGCCATGTCAATTTGGTCTTTTGTCGTCTTTTCGGCTATAATCCTGGACAGCGCCGAAGGCAATCCTCCCGACGATATCGTAAGCAAAAGCGCGTAAAGCGGAAAGACCATTTGGTATAGGCCGACCCCCTCGGCGCCCAAAATGTGCGTCAACGGGATTCTAAAAATAGCGCCCAGCAGTTTTGCCAAAAACGAACACGCGCCCAGCACTGCCGCGCCATAAACAAAGGTGTGGGCCTTTTTGTCTTGGGCTATGGCATCGGACTTGGGCGGCATAGCTAGGCCCTTGGGCTTGGGCAGCTTAATTTCGCTTAGGGACTTAGGCGAAATAGCTTCGCCTTTTAGTTTTGGCAACACAGCTTCGCCTTGGGACTTGGGCAAGACAGCTTCGGCCTTAGGCAAAACAATCTCGCCCGCACTCTCAAAATCAACCTTTTTTATACTGGGCGCGGCTTTTATACGCTTCTCAGGCGACAAATTCATAATTCTATGTTATGTAAAACCTTGTCTTACTATGCTTTACAAAAATTTTTGATTTTTTTAAAAAATAGCTTTTTATACGCTATTTTTTCTTTTTAATAATAAACATCAAAAAAAGGAAGGTTTTGGCCTTCCTTTTGCTTTAGTTGCTTATTTTCTAAACTACAAAATTTTTTACTCTTTAGCAGCTTGGAAGCCGCGATCTAAGTCGTCCAAAATATCTTTTATGTCTTCTAGCCCGATGGATAATCTTATTAGCTCGGGCAAGACCGCCGCTTTTTTTAGATCCTCTTCGCTAAGCTGCGAGTGCGTGGTGGACGCGGGATGAATTACCAATGAGCGCGCGTCCGCGACATTGGCCAGAAGCGAAAACAGCTTAAGCGCGTTTATAAACTTTTTGCCCGCCTGAATTCCGCCTTTGATGCCAAAAGTCAAAATGCCGCCCGCGCCTTTTGGCAGGTATTTTTGCTGGCGCTCATGATATTGGTCGCCCTCAAGCGCGGGATAGTTTACCCACTCCACCTGCGGATGATTTTTTAGATATTTGGCGACAGCCAAGGCGTTGGCGCAATGCCTTTCCACCCTCAAAGACAAGGTTTCTATGCCCTGCAAAATCAAAAACGCGTTAAAAGGACTCAAACAAGCGCCCGTATCCCTTAGCATCTGCACTCTTAGCTTGGCGATATAAGCGTCCGGCAAATCTGCGTAAACTAAATTGTGGTAAGTCGTATCGGGCTCGGTAAAAGAAGAGTATCTTCCGCTTGCCCGCCAGTCAAAGTTGCCCATATCAATCACTATTCCGCCTATGCTGTTGCCGTGCCCGCCCAAATACTTAGTCAAAGAATGCGCCACTATATTAACGCCCCACTTTTTCGCCTCAAACAAATAAGGCGTGCCAAATGTGTTGTCTGCAATCAAAGCCACCTTGTGGCGCTTGGCAATCTCGGCCAATTTTTCTATATCAGGGATATTAATGCCCGGATTGCCTATGGTTTCAAAAAATATCGCCTTGGTTTTGGGATTGATTGCTTTTTCAATCGCGCCGAAGTCTTCGGGGTCAACCAAGTGCGCTTTTATGCCGTATTGTGAATAAAAGCGGTCCTTAAACAATGTATATGTCCCGCCGTATAATGTGCTGACCGAAATAATCTCATCGCCCACGCTCGCGATATTAAGTATGGAATACAATATCGCCGCCATTCCGCTTGAAGTCGCCACGGCGCCTACCCCGCCTTCCAACGCCGCCATTCTTTTTTCCAAAACGGCGACCGTCGGGTTGTTTATGCGCGAATAAATATAGCCGTTTTCTTTTAGGTCAAACAACGCCGCCGCGTGGTCGGCGTCTTTAAAAACATAGGATGTCGTTTGATAAATGGGCACGACGCGCGAGCCTGTGGAGTCAATCTCATGGCCGGCGTGAAGGGCTTTTGTGTTGAATCCTAACTCTTTCATAACTATCTCCTAAGTATTTATTATACATTATCAATACAAAAAAGCTAAATTAATTTTTATAATATCTTAGCTAAACAAAGGCGTTGACAAATATCTCTCGCCCGTGTCGGGAAGCAAGATGACTATTGTTTTGCCCGCGTTTTCGGCCCTTTTGGCCAATTCGTTCGCCGCCCACAAAGCCGCGCCCGAAGAAATGCCCACAAGCAATCCTTCGGCTTGGGCGACAGCCTTGGAAGCGGCAAAAGCGTCATTGTCCGAAACCTGAATTATTTCGTCCACCACTTCCGAGGAGTAAGTCTTGGGCACAAAGCCCGCGCCTATTCCCTGTATCTTGTGGGGGCCGGGCGCGCCGCCCGACAAAACGGGCGAACTTTGGGGCTCTACCGCCACAACCCGTATATTGCCGTTGTGTTGTTTTAAAACCTTGCCCACGCCGCTTATCGTGCCGCCCGTGCCCACGCCGGACACAAATATGTCCAATTTGCCTTCGGTGTCTTTTAAAATCTCTTGGGCTGTTGTTTCTTGATGGATTTGAGGATTGGCGGGGTTTTCAAACTGCTGTGGGATAAAAGAATTGGGGTCTTGGGCGGCCAATTCGCGCGCCTTGTCTATCGCGCCCTTCATGCCCAAATTGCCATCGGTCAATACTATATTAGCGCCCAAAGCTTTTAACAGGTTGCGCCGTTCAACGCTCATGGTCTCGGGCATGGTCAATGTGAGCTTATAGCCTCTTGCCGCGCTCACCCATGCAAGCGCTATGCCCGTGTTGCCGCTAGTGGGCTCTATTATATGGGTGTCCTTATTGATAATCCCCTTTTTCTCGGCGTCTATAATCATTGCGTAGCCTATGCGGTCTTTGACGCTGCCGCCGGGGTTGAAATATTCCAGCTCGGCTATGATTTTGGCTTTTAGGTTGTTTTTTTTGTTGTAATTGGACAACTCCAAAAGGGGCGTATTGCCTATAAGCTCGGTTAAGGATTTTGCTATTTTCATAATATAAACTCCATTTAAATATATTAATCCTATATGATTAGTATGAAATGAATATACATTAACAATATATTCGCTGTCAAGTATTTTTGATATGTGTTTTCAACAAAAAACAGCGTTTTTTTTGATAGGCGCTGTTTTAGATTCCAAACGAGATGTTTTGGGAATTAATTTTTTTGTAATGGATAACTATGTCTTCCAAGGATATGTCCTCAAGCAAGCTCAAAAGGCATTCATCCGCTTTTTTATAGACCACTTGGGAAATGGAATATTCTATATCGGTCACATCGTTAATTGTCTTGGACTCCGTTACCCTGCCTTCTAATAGGC
>JAAZDJ010000102.1 GCA_012512255.1 Clostridiales bacterium
CAACAAAGATTTGACCTTAGAACTATCGGCCAAAGTGGGCAACGCTTTGACCAAGCTCAAAAAAGCCCCCTTGGTAGTAATAGGCACGGACACCCGCGCTTCAAAAGATATGCTAAAATGCGCCGTCATGTCAGGCGTATTGGCGGGCGGCGGCAATGTCATAGATTTGGGGATATTGACGACGCCAGCGATTTCTTATATTACTACCTTGTATAAAGCCGATTTTGGCGTGGTTATCAGCGCGTCGCATAACCCGCCCGAATACAACGGGATCAAAATTTTTGACCATTTAGGCGAAAAACTAGGCGAGCTAGAAAGAGATTTTATTGAAAAGCTCATTGAAAATAACAAGTTTAATTATCATCAGAATGTTGGGAACATACGATACGATAGGGAATCACATGACCAATACATAAAATATTTGCTTGAAACCGTAGAAACCGATTTTAAAGGGTTAAAAGTCATTTTGGATTGCAGCAACGGCGCAAGTTTTGAATTAGCCCCCAAAATATTCCAAGATTTGGGCGCCGAGGTTTATTCTTATAATTGCAACAGCTCAGGACATGACATCAATGTCGGCTGCGGCTCTTTGCACGAGGAGTTTATAATCCAAAAAACCATAAAGCATCAAGCCGATATAGGTTTTGCGTTTGACGGCGACGCCGATAGGGTAATAGGCGCGACCGCGGATGGCAAGCTTATTGACGGCGATTTGATAATTTATATATTGGCAAGATATTTGCGCGAAAACAACAGGTTAATCGGCGATATGGTGGTGGGAACCCACCATACCAATATGGGCATGGAATTGGCGCTCCAAAAAATCGGCATAAAACTCATAAGGGCGGACGTGGGCGACCATTTTGTAGCGTGCCAGATGCAAAAACTCGGATGCGTTTTGGGCGGCGAGCAATCAGGCCACATAATTTTGAAAAATTATGCCCCCACGGGCGACGGTATTTTGGCGGCGCTGCAGCTTGTCAATGTCTTAAAAAAGACGGGCAAATCGGTAAGCGAGCTGGCGGATTACGAAACTTTTCCCCAAGTAAACATTAATATAAAGACCGAGCGCAAATACGAAGTTCTAAACGACCAATCGTTGCAATCTAAGATAAAAAGTATAGGCCAAGACTTAGCCCATAAGGGCAGGCTGCTTGTAAGGGCCTCGGGCACTGAGCCTAAGATACGCATAATGGTGGAATGCATTGATCAGGAACTTGCCCAAAAAGTGGCCCAAGAATTAGCCCAAAAAGCGGAAGAAGTGATTAACGAATTAAAATAAATATCGTTTTTTTAAAACATATTGATTAATAAAAATAGGTTAATAAAATAACATCTTAAAAGGCTAATATTTAATTATTTTATCAAGAATTCCTCATGCTTGTTTGGGTTTACAAACAAGGTTTTTTGATGGCTGTATGTCACTTTGCCCAAAGGCGATTTGGGCGGTTTTTTTACATATTTTATTAAGGTATAATCCACCGGAACATTTTGCGACATATGCGCTTTTGAGTAATAAGCCGTAATTTCAGCCGCGCAGACCAAAACCTTGTCGGGAATTTCTTGTTTGGCGCTTGCGATAACCGTATGCGAGCTGTGGATGTCTTTGGTATGAAGCCAAACATCCTCGGGTTTGGACTCGCGCACAAGACGGTCGTTTTGCAGGTTGTTTTTACCAACCCTTACCGCAAACCCGTCTATATTATATTCCCTGTATTTGCTCAAAACAGCTTTAGGTTTTTTGGCTGCGTCTTTTATCAAATAACTTTGCCTTAATTCAAGCTCTATTTCTTTTAAGTCGTTCACATCTTGGCATTGTCTTAAACTTTCCAAAACGGTTTCCAAATAATCGCAAAAATCATTTTGTTCGTCAATCTGAATGCGCGCGATTTCGGCGCTTTTCTTTTCTTTGTTATATTTTTTAAAGTATTTTTGCGCGTTGGCTTGCGCGTTAAGCTGGATATCCAAAGGGACTGTTACATAAGCGTTATCATAGTAATTAAAAAGCTGGACCTTATCTGTCTTATTTTTGATGTTATGAAGATTGCTCAAAATCAATTCGCCGTATAGCTTGTATTGGTCGGCCTTGGCGGATTCCCTTAATTTGCTCTCGGCGACAAAACGCTTTTTTTCGGCTTTGGATTTTAGGCTATTTAATGTTTGAAACAATTCGTTATACTTGACCTTAAAGGCGCTTACGCTGGTTTTATAGCCCATGCAGTAATCAATCGCCTTATTAACGCTATCAAAAGATTTTGTCTTTAGTCCCAAATGCATAGGCATTAGGTAATAATCGTCAGGCCCTTCGTCTTTATATGTCACCACGGGCGAAATTTGGTTGTCTTTCACTTTTTGGGAATATTCAAAAAACCGGTTATATACCGTTTCTTTGGATTTTTGGTCGAGCTTATTATCAAACACATTAATATCTTTTACCAGCCAATAGACCACAGAGGGCGCTATTCCTTTCAAAAAGCCCATAATGTAATTATCCAAAGCTCCGCCGCCAAATTGGTCAAGGCGGGCCAAGAACTGCTCGCGGTCGTCAATTGTGATTTTGTCGGGCGTTTGCGGATAGGCGTATGCGACATTGGGCAGCAAAATCCGCTTATGGGCGAGGTTATCGCTCTTCAAGTCGGGATATATATGCTTTACGCAGTCCGTGATTACGCCTTTTTCATTGACCGCTATCACATTGCTGTATTTGCCCATAATCTCGGCTATGACTTTGAAATTGACGGTATCCCTTAACTCATTCAAAACGCTAAAATTTAATTCCAAAATACGCTCATAAGGCGGTTGGATTATACTCTTTAATCTCGCTCCGTTGAGATATTTCCTAAGATGCATGCAAAACGCGGGCGCGTTAAGGGGGTTCTCAAAATTTTGGCTGGTCAAATGGACTCGCGCGTAATTATCCAAAGCGATAAGCAACTTTTGTTTGCCCGTTTTCGTATGAAAATTAAAAAGTAGGAGATTGGACGAGGGCATATAGATTTTTTCCAATCTCGCGTCAATTAATATTTTAGTCAGTTCGTTTTTGACCGCTGTCAAAGTCAAGGAATCAAAAGGCATTATGTAAACCCCGAAAGAACAAAACAATTTAAAATAATATTTAATATAATAATACACCAAAAACGCAAAATCTTTAACAGCAAATTGTTATTTTTTTGTGTGACAAATGTTCATTTGGAAGGCGCAGTTGCAATTGACAAAGATTACCTGTTTGGGTATAATATCTTGACAATATCAAAAACCAAAAAACAGGAGAATTAATTTTAGATGCAATACACAGTGGACAGGTCCGAAAAGGAAGTTAAGTTATCAATAAAAATAGACAAGCAAGAATGGGAGGAAGCTGTTGAGCAAGTTTATCAAAAAAACAAGCACAAATACAGTTTGCCTGGCTTTAGAAAGGGCAAAGCGCCTCGCAAGGCTTTGGAAGCCGCTTACGGCCCGTCCTTATTTTTTGAAGAATCTTTTAACGAAGTTTTTTCCAAGTCATATAGCGAAATTTTAATAAAAGAACGCGATATAGAGCCCATTAACCGGCCCAATGTCAGCATAGACGATATGGACGAAGACGGCAGCATGACAGTAACCGCCACGGTATTGGTAAGGCCGCCCGTCCAATTAGGTCAATATAAGGGCCTTAAGATAGAAACCGAAAAAGCGGTCGTCTCGGACGACGATGTTGACCATGAGTTGTATCACCTAAGGGAAAAAGCGGCTAGAAAAGTGCCCGTTACCGACCGCGAAGTCAAAGACGGCGACATTGTGGTTATTGATTTTTCGGGGTCTATTGACGGAGTGAAATTTGACGGCGGAACGGCCCAAAATTACGAGCTTGCAATAGGCAGCCAAACATTTATAGAAGGCTTTGAAGAGCAAATTATCGGAATGAAGATTGGCGAAACCAAGAACATAAACGTCAAGTTTCCCGACGACTACGGCGCGGAGCACCTAAAAGGCAAGCCCGCCGTATTTGAAGTCAAACTCAATGAGATATTTGTGAAAGAATTGCCCGAAGCCGACGACAAATTCGCTAAAGACACCAGCCAATTTGAAACATTAGACGAATATAAAGCGTCCATAAGGGATAGAATTTTGAAAGCGCGCCAAAGAGCCGCCGAGCTAGAAAAAGAAAACAAGCTAATTGAAAAAATCGCCGAAACCACGCAAGTGGATATATCCGAGGTCTTGGTAAACGACGAGCTTGATCGCATGATAGATGACTTGAAGTTTAGGTTATCTTATCAGGGCTTGACTTTGGAACAATATTTTAAATATCTCAATAGGGATGAAGCGCAATACAGGGAAAGTAAAAAGGCGGAGGCGCAAAAAACCGTTAAAATACGCATGACGATCGAAGAAATTATCAAAAAAGAAAATCTAGGCGCGACCCAAGAAGAGCTAAAGGACAAGTTTGCCGAGCACGCCGAAAAAGCCAAAAAGAGCGTTGACGAATATATGGAAACCATGACCCAACAGCAATATAATTATTCATATAACGATATAACTATGAAAAAACTCATATCGTTCCTGAAAGAAAATAACGAGTTTATAGAATTGGAGCCCAAGCAAAAAAAGCAAGAATGCGACCATTGCAAATAATAAGTTTTTAAGAATAAATGAGCAAAATCAGTTATAAAATAAAAGAGGTAGTTTATTATGTATAAAGACAAGATTTTAAACAACCATTTAGTGCCCATGGTCATTGAGCAGACCGAAAGGGGCGAAAGATCTTTTGATATATATTCCCGACTCTTAGAGGACCGCATAGTCTTTTTAAACGGCGAGGTTAACGACGTAACCGCCAATCTAGTTATCGCGCAATTAATCTACCTAGAAGGCAAAAATATTGACAAAGATATTTGCCTTTATATCAACAGCCCGGGCGGCAGCATATCGGCGGGCATGGCTATTTTTGACACTATGAATTACATTAAGCCTGATGTCAGCACTATTTGCGTAGGCATGGCCGCTTCCATGGGCGCGTTTTTGCTGGCGGCGGGCGCCAAAGGCAAAAGGTTCGCCTTGCCCAACAGCGAGATTATGATCCATCAGCCTTTGGGCGGAACGCGCGGACAGGCCAGCGATATAGCCATTCATGCCGAACATATTTTAAAAGTCAAACAAAGAATGATCAAAATCATGTCCGAGATAACAGGCCAGCCCCCCGCCAAAATAGAAAAAGATATTGACAGGGACTATTACATGTCAGCCGAAGAGGCGTTAAAATACGGACTTATTGATAAAATCTTTGTAAAAAGGAGTTAACTTTGATAGAAAAAGATTTTAGATGTTCGTTTTGCGGCAAGCATCAAGGCGAGGTTTCCCGCCTGATCGTAGGGCCCAGCGGAGTGTTTATTTGCGAAAGCTGCATAAACGAATGTCTTAACATTATAAAAAAAGACAGCAAGCCGCAGCCGATTATAAGGGATTTGCCCAAGCCCGAGCAAATCAAGGAAGAGTTGGACAACTATGTAATAGGACAAGAAGACGCCAAAAAAGTCTTGTCCGTCGCGGTTTATAATCATTACAAAAGGATAAACTACAACATTACCAATTCGCTGAATTCCAAGTCCAAGGACTCTGTAGAGCTTGAAAAGAGCAATATTTTGCTTTTAGGTCCCACGGGCTGCGGCAAGACTTTGCTGGCCAAAACATTAGCCAATATTTTGGATGTTCCTTTCGCGGTCGCCGACGCCACCACATTGACCGAAGCGGGCTATGTGGGCGAAGACGTTGAAAATATCTTGCTAAAGCTAATAATAAACGCCGACTATGACATCAAAAAAGCCGAGCGCGGAATTGTCTATATAGACGAAATTGACAAGATTGCTAGAAAGTCCGAAAATGTAAGCATTACTAGGGATGTAAGCGGAGAAGGCGTGCAGCAAGCTTTGTTAAAGATTATAGAAGGCACAATCGCCAATGTGCCGCCCCAAGGCGGACGCAAACATCCCCATCAAGAATGCATGCAAATAGACACGACCAATATACTGTTTATCTTGGGCGGGGCCTTTGTGGGGCTTGAAAAGATTATCAACAAAAGAAGCGCCCAAGCAAGCTTGGGATTTTCCGGCAATGTGCTAAGTCCCAAAGATGTCCAAGTTTCCGAGATCTTGAAGGATACCCAGCCCCAAGATTTAATAAAGTTTGGCATGATTCCGGAGTTTGTGGGCAGAGTGCCCGTAGTGGTTTCCTTGCACGCTTTGGACGAGAACGCTTTAGTCAGGATTTTGACCGAGCCGAAAAACGCGCTAATAAAGCAATACAAAAAACTATTCTCGCTTGACGGCGTGGAACTTGAATTTAAGCCCGAGGCAATCACAGCCATCGCCCGAAAAGCTATCAGTTTAAACACGGGCGCTAGGGGACTTAGGTCTATTTTGGAAGGCTGCATGCTGGATATTATGTTTAGAATGCCCTCCGACGACAGAATAAAAAAAGTCACTATAACCGAAGATGTAATACTAAACAAGACCGAACCTATATTGGAAATCAAAAAAGCAAGTTAAATAAAAAGCGGTTTAATTTATAAACCGCTTTTTTTATTGTTTAATAGTCTTTTTCTAAAAGACGCTATCAAGAGGCGTTTTATTTTTTTTAAAAACAGCTGCGCTAATTAAACCGTTTTGATTTTATAGCGTAACGCTTTTTGTTTTTTCTTTTAAAAGTAAAAAACGCCGAAAAATCCAAAAGATTAAAACAGATATTAAGAAAAACAATAGAGCCTACCGCGGCAGCGCCGCAAACCAACAAGCGCGTTAAGATAGGCGCAAAACCCAAAAGCGCCTTTAAAGAAAAAGTTATAGCGCAAGACGGTATCATAAAGGCGAGATTAAGCGCCAAGGTTTTCAAAAAATCCAGCTTCATTGACGTTAATTTTTTGATTTGATAGATGTGCAACAGCGCGCTTATAGTGTTAGATATGCCCAACCCAATAATCAAAGCGTCAATCCCGACCAAAGGCGTCAAAAACCAAATACACACGAACAGCAACGCTACGCCGATATAATAATTGATAAAAGCCTGCAGTTGCAACCCCATAGAATTCATCATAGAAGAAGTGATATGTTCCACGGTCAAAGAGATTATAATCACAGAGGCCTTCGCCAAAAACGCCCCCGATAATTGATTATTAAAAACAAACATGCCAATCTCATCTCCCATAATAAAAAACAAAGGAATAAAAACAGAAGCGGTAATTATAGAAAAACCTACCGCGTTTTTTGCCGTATTGCCAAGGCATGTCAAGTTTTTGCATTCGTATTCCTCATTGACTCTGGGCACCAGAGCCACGGCAAGCGCCCCTG
>JAAZDJ010000103.1 GCA_012512255.1 Clostridiales bacterium
AGCCGCAAAGTCGCTGGTTTAATTTTTTGTTTTTGCCTTTTATAATATTTTGGAGATTTTAAAACTTTGAAAATTGAAGGAACGGTAGAGGATATCATTTACCGTAACGAAGAAAACGGTTATACGGTAATGGTTATTGACCATGAAGGCGACCCTGTAACAGCCGTCGGTTATTTCCCTATGCTGTCCGAAGGCGAATACTTATGTCTTGAGGGCGAATACCGTTACAACTCAAAATACGGAATGCAGTTTGAGGTCAAAAATATCTCGTCCGTATCTCCCCAATCCAAAGAAGGCATAACAAGATTTCTGGCAAGCGGGCTTATCCACGGCGTGGGCGAAGTCATAGCTTCCAGGATTGTGGATATGTTCGGGCTAAAGACTTTTGATGTAATAGAAAACAATCCCGAAGAGCTGGCTAAGGTCAAAGGCATTTCATTGGAAAAGGCCCAAAAAATAGCGCAATCTTATTCCGCCGTGCAATCAATGCGAGAGGCTGTTATGTTTTTGCAAGGGTATGGTCTGTCGCCCTCGCTATCCCTTAAGATTTACCGCGAATACGGCAATTCGGTCAAAGATATCCTCTTAAAAAACCCTTATAAGTTAGTGGAAGACATAGAAGGCATAGGTTTTTTGACGGCGGACAAAATCGCCCAAAAAATCGGCATAAAGCCCGACAGCGATTTTAGGCTGAGCGCGGGCATTATTTATATTTTAAAATCCGCCGCCGAAAAAAACGGGCATACCTATTTGCCCATTGACGAGCTTGACAAAAGCGTCCAAGACATTTTAAAAATCAACAAGTCCCAAGACGAGTTATACGCCTTTTATGAAAAACTGGCTATTGAAGGCAAACTAAAATTTTATTCCAAGCCCGAACATAAATGCGTCGCCTTATCCCATCTTTATAATATAGAAAAAAATATCGCCCAAAGGCTGCTTCATCTGATAGAAAACGCCGACGACCTAAAGATAGATTGTTCGCAAGACATACAAAATTACGAAAACAAAAAAGGCTATAAGTTTGACACGATCCAAAAACAAGCCATCTCGTCCTGCCTAAACGACGGCGTCTTGATAATAACGGGCGGGCCGGGCACGGGCAAGACCACAATTATTTCGTGCGTGCTAGATATTTTAAGACTAAAAGGCGGCAGGTTTTTGCTATTAGCCCCTACGGGCAGAGCCGCCAAGCGTCTGCAAGAGGCGAGCGGCCAAGAGGCCATGACTATACACAGGGCTTTGCAGCCCGACTTCAGAGGCCAGGGCTTTTTGTATAACGAAAACAACCCTTTGGATTACGAATATATAATCGTGGACGAAATATCCATGGTGGACGCCTATTTGATGAACGGGCTATTAAAGGCGATAAGGCCCGGAACCCATCTTATACTCGTGGGCGACAAGGACCAGTTGCCCAGCGTGGGCGCGGGCAATGTCTTTGCCGATATTTTGGCGAGCGGAAAACTTCCGACCACGCATTTGACCCAGATATATCGTCAAGGCGAAACCTCCAATATAGTCAGCAACGCCCACTTAATCAATAACGGCAAAATGCCCGTGTTTGATAACTCGCCTTCTAGCGACTTCTTTTTCTTAAGCGCAAATTCGCCCGAAAAAATCCTAAGCGCCGCGATTGAAATGGTCACAACCCGCCTGCCCGCTTTTGCGGGACTTTCGCCTTTTAAAATACAGGTGCTTGCGCCTATGAAAAGCGGCGTGGCGGGCGTTATTAACCTAAACCGCCAATTGCAAAACCATCTCAATCCCGCCCATCCGTCCAAGCCCGAGATTGCCTACGGCGGCCAGACTTTCAGGGTAGGCGACAAGGTTATGCATATCGCCAATAATTACGAGCTGGAATGGCAAAGATTCCAAGATAACGGGGTAGTCGTTCATGGCGCGGGAGTGTTTAACGGGGACATGGGCATCGTGATATCGGTTAGGCCCTCAGTGGGCGAGCTTACCGTTGAGTTTGAGGACGGACGCCAAGTAACTTACGGCGCGGAAACATTGGAAGAGCTGATGCTGGCTTACGCCATAACCGTCCACAAAAGCCAAGGCTGCGAGTTTGACGCGGCGGTCTTAGCCCTTGCGGGAGGAAGTTATATGATAAACACCCGCAACCTGCTATACACGGCGGTAACGCGCGCCAAAAATTACGCGGTCTTGATTGGCCAAAGGGAAACAATATACAAAATGGTAAAAAATACCTATACCCAAACGCGATATACGATGCTTCAAGAAATGCTGCGCGAGTTTGGTGAAAAAATGGAGATTTTTTTGTAAATGAGATTGTTTATAGCCGTCAATTTTGACCAAGACACCAAATCAAAAATAACCGAGCTTGCCAAGCGCCTAAAAAGCCTAGGCATAAGCGGCAATTATATTAAAGAACAAAATTATCATTTGACCTTATTGTTTTTGGGCGAAAGCGACCACAGCCAACTGCAAGCCGCCAAGAAAGCGATCCAGCGGATAAAAACCAAGCCTTTTGACATTACTTTCCAAAACATTTCAAATTTTGGCAAAAATATTATTCATCTCAAAGTCAAGCCTTGCGAAGCTTTGGGGCAAATCCATGATTTTTTGCGCGAGTCTTTAATAGACGATTTTTCGCTTACTGATACCTTATTCTCGCCCCATATTACATTGGTAAGAAAGCCTAGCTTTTTGCCGTCCCCAAAAGCCGATATTTTTGGAGATATTTTGCCGTTTGATTGCCTTGTGGACTCGGTTAGCCTTATGCTTTCGTCCCGCCAAAACGGGAAATTGGTCTATACGCCGTTATTTACCCATACTCTATGAAATTTTTTAATATTTTCACAAAACCGTTAAAATCCCGTCTATTTTGAAATAAACTTGACTTAAATAAACCAATAATAATATAATTAACTTATGACTTCAAAACAAAAAAAGCCCAGTCATAATCCCCCAAAAAGCGTTGTCGCGATTATTCGGCTCATCTTAGTGCCTTTGGCGTTTATTTGCGGCTGGCTGATCTCGCGCGAAATAATGAGTATTCGAATTGACGATAGATTTTTGGTTAATTTGGATTACTGGCTTAAAGTCTGCATATATATCGTAAGCGGATTGTTTTTTGGGTTTTTGGGCTTTTTGATAGCGCCCGCCGTTATGAAAGGGCTTTTCGCCATATCGGCCTTTGTGGAAAACGCGCTTTCTAAATACAGCGCCAAAGAAGTGGTCATGGGCATTGTGGGCATGCTTGTGGGCGTGCTCTTTGGGCTGGTGTTTTGGTTTTTGTTAAACAGCTTGGACAATATAAACGAAGCGTTTACCATCACCATTACCGTAATAGTGATGCTCGTCTTGGGCGCGGTAGGAATGCGCTTGGGCGCCAAACTTATGGTGCAGGTTTTGCCGGCGACCAACCTTACCGAAAGGTCTTCCGTGGATTTATACGAGGCGCCCAATATCGTGGTTTTGGACGCATCCAGCCTTATTGACGGCAGGGTTTTGGATATAGTAAGAACTGGTTTTATCTCGGGCGAGGTGCTTATCCCCAGTTTTGTATTGACCGAGTTAAATAAAATAGCGGACGACGAGGATGTTTTGAAAAAAAACCGCGGCAGGCGCGGGCTTGACATCGCCGCGGCTTTGCAAAAGGAAAAGGGCATATCCGTCAAAATTACGGACGACATCAACGAAAAAGACATAGATATCAAATTAATCAAGACGGCGCAGTTTTATAAAGCCAAGATTATTACGGTGGATTACAACCTCAATAAGCTGGCGACCGCCAACAATATCATTGTGCTCAACATTAACGACCTGTCCAACGCCATTAAGCCTATCGCCTTGCCGGGCGAAAAAATGCAGGTGCGCATAGTCAAAGAGGGCAAAGAACGCGGTCAGGGCATCGGGTATTTGCCCGACGGGACAATGATAGTAATAGAAAACGGCGGCGAGTATATCGGCACGGAACAAGAAGTCACCGTCACAACAGCGCTGCAGACCTCGGCGGGCAGAATGATTTTTACGAGGATAATGTAACGGCGAATTGCGCCATTTTAATATAGGCAAAAAATTTCAGCTAGCAAAATGATTTTAATAAAATATAAAAACATAGTTTCGTGTTAAAAAGTTAAAAATCGCAAAAGTCGGCTATTCAACTATTTTTCAAAGTATGCTGAAAAAATGCAAAAAATAGAAATTCGTCAAAACTATTATTAAAATATCAAAATAACACATACGACAGCATCGCTATTTTTTTGGTCGGCAAATGATTTTATAAGAAAAATGTTTGCGCTGAATTTTTTGATTATCGCGTGTTAATATTTCTTAAGAAATATTAAAGTTATTTTTTAAGCATCTTATTAGGTTATACTTTATTGCGTCTTAATTAAAACATAACGCATAATCTTAAAATATATTTTAATAATAATTATGTTCGGGCAAATTATAATAATTTGGAAAATCTTTTTCCAAAAAACTATTGACAAAAACGCTTAATAGATACTATAATATTAATGCTGATTTTCCTCAGTAGCTCAGCGGTAGTAGCATTCGGCTGTTAACCGAAGGGTCGTAGGTTCAAATCCTACCTGAGGAGCCATTAAAAAAGCCCTAAGTCATATGATGTAGGGCTTTTTTGCGTTATTTTTTAAACACAAATATATACTCGTGCGCCAATAACAAAAAGTTATATTTCTGGCTATTGGTTTTCCAAAAGCCTGTGGCTTTGCAATTGTGCTGTTCTTTGATTATTATCTCTTTTAATTTAAAATCAACGCCCAAAAACTTTTTCATTGTTTCAAAACCGAGAGGCTGGACCATGCCCTTTTTTCTTGTATCGCCCATAACAATGGCGCAAAATTTATCTTTTTTCAAAACTCTGTAACACTCGCTTGCCACCTTTTCCATTGCCAGCAAAAAGTCTTTTTGGTTTAGGAGCGACAGGTCGCCCGCGATATCCTCGCTGTATTTGATAATATTCGCGTATGGCGGATGCGTGCAAATAAGGTCAATAGTCCCATCGCCGATATTATGCAAGTTGCAGGCGTCGCCGACTTCGGCTTTGATAGTTGTCTTGTGTTCGCTGTCAAAATTAAGCTTATCTATCGTCAAGTTCACAGCGTTAGGATTAATGTCTATGCCGATGGCGTTTCGGTTATTTAACTTGCACTCAATCAAAGTCGTGCCGCTGCCTACGAATTGATCCAATACCAAATCTTGCGGTTTTGAATATCTTAAAATAATATTCTTGGCGACATAAGGGGAAAAGTTGCCGCGATATTTGGCGTCGTGGGTCGCCCATTTTCCGCGATTGGGAAAACTCCAGATCGTGCTGGTTTCAAGTTCAAATTGGTCGTCTGACATTAAAATAAATTCCTATTGCAGAACCTTTTCCAAAATTCCATTGTTAAGTTCTTTGATGTTAAATATATAATCCATCGCGTCAAAGGTCTCTTCCAAGTTGTTTTTAGCGTTTTTCCAGCCCGGCCCGTCCGTTATCCATACAAACGCGAAATTTTTTATTTTTTTGCTTTCTTGGGCAAGCATCTTGTAACTTCTGGCCGTTTCGTTTAATTTTGAGCCGCTGCTGGTGTAAAAATTGGTCTCAATCGCATAAACGCGGTTTTTTGTTTTGACGACAAAATCAAACCTTTTGGCTACCTTGCCTAGATTTGAAAGGGATGACAAGTCAATACCCCATTTGGTTTCAATGGCTTTCAAATACATTTCTTTAAAATAGGTCTTATTTTTTATAAATCCCGCTTTTTTAATAAATCCCTCTACAACATCTCCCATCAAATGTCCGCCGCGATTTTTTCTTCTGTTTGAGTCAAGCCCAACTTCAACGCCGGTGGCGTAATCTATTAAATTGCTTATTAGGCGTTTTGAAATCAAATCAAAAAGACCTGTTTTACGCATAAATCTTTTTAGCAATTCAATGTCGTCAATTTCGGCAAAGTTATATTTAAGTCTTTTCCCCTCGTCAATAACTTTTATTTCATTCTTTCTTACGGCTATCAAAAGAGGCAAACATTTTTTAGTTTCAGGGTATTTTTTGAATAAGTCGTCAAAATCTTTTTCAATGTCTTTTGAGCCTATCAAAGAATTAAGTATGTTTAATTCAATTTTGATTTTGTCTATATTTTTATAAACAACATCAAAATCAGTATAATACTTGTATGTGGCAATTCTGTCCGTAAAGTCATCAAACCATTTGTTAAAATCTTTTTTCATTACTCCCCCAAGCTAAATCTTTTAATAATTCCTAACCACAATCTCAGTTATGTTTCCACGCTTGTTTGATTGGCAATTAATCATTCTTTTGGCGTAAACTCTTTTTATATCAAACCCGCTATACAAATCGTCAAAAAAGTTATCAGCCTTATTTATGTTTTTGGGGTCCGAATTGGACAGCATGAGAAAACATTTTTTTTCATGAAGTTCTTTAAATTTCTTGGCTAAGCTTAATTGGTCGTCATCGTCAAAACCGTTTTTATCATAACTTACAAACGAATTGTTTTCCACAAGCGGCCTATACGGCGGGTCAAAATATATAAAGGTCTTCTCGTCATATTCTTTTAATACTTGCGTATAATCCCCATGATAGATTTGGACTTTTTGCAAGAGGTTCGCGCAAAGCCGCAAATTATCTTGGTCGCAAATTGTGGGATTTTTGTATCTGCCGTGCGGAACATTAAATTTGCCGCTTTTGTTTACCCTGTAAAGCCCGTTGTAGCAAGTTCTATTTAAAAAAATAAAATCGGCGCATTTTTCAAAGTCCAAATGAGAATTTAATGTTATCGTATTATATCTTTGTCTGACTTTGTAATAATACTCGTTTCTTTTTTCCGCTGTTAGATACTCTTTTTCTAAGGTTTTCAAAATTTTTATAACTTGTTCGGCGTCTTTTTTTATGCAAAGATAACAATTAATCAATTCTTTGTTTATATCGTTGATAATCGCTTTTTTGATTTTGTATTTTTGCAAAATATGAAAAAGAACGGCGCCGCCGCCCACAAAAGGCTCAATATAAACATCAATTTTACCTTCTGCCAACCGCTTAGGAAACAATTCGTCCAATGTATTGATTAACTGTCCCTTGCCCCCAGCCCATTTTACAAACGGCCTAGCAAGTTCTTGGCACATCTATTCTCTCCGCATCCTTATGTATCTATCTATTTAAAGTATAGCATACAAAATGTAAATTTCATATTTTTTTCCTATAAACTCTGAGTGCAATTTGGTCTAAGGGATTTTTTTGTTTTCCCTTTTTAACAAAACAAAAAGTAGGCGCATATGCTGTTATTAGTTTGTTAATAAAGGAGAAGTTTACATAATGTCTTATTCCAACAATTATTTTGGCAGGGATCCAAACAAGCCAATGACGGACCAAAAACAACAATCTTACGCGCCAAGAA
>JAAZDJ010000104.1 GCA_012512255.1 Clostridiales bacterium
GGATAAGTATATTCCGTATAATCGCCTATAGAGTCAAAATTGCCGTTATCAAGACTTGGGCTGCCTTGGGTGTCCGAAAAAGTTATTACAGTGCCGCTTGAGCTGTGATTGTTATAATCTTCTGGCAAAATTTCTTCCAAGGTTATGTTATCATAATACACGGTTCCGACAGCGGGAGCGGAACTATTGCCAAACCAAAGCTCCAAATAAACTTCCTTGTCCATTAAGCTAGATCCTTTTATAAAGAAGCTGCCTTGATTCCAATCTCCAAGCCAAGAATTCTCTCCTAAGTTAGCAGAAAAACTGTTTAGGGTACCGTGGCTTTTATATTCTCCATTTTTATCCTTTGAGACGATATTAGCAAATGCTGTGCCGCTAACAAAATCGGCTTTATTGTGCCAAATGCCAAGATGATAAAATTTGTGTCTTTCTATTATAAAAGGTTGCGAGCGATATCCCGCATAACCTTGGCCTTTAGTTGCTATTTTTAAAGCTTGATTTCCAAAAGGCAAATACACATCGCTTGCGACCGAAACCGAGGCTTCGCTTTCAATATTTTCCCAATTAGAAAAGCCCGATTCAAAATCAGCCTGGAAATCTTCAGGCAAGATGTTTTTGGTTAATTCATCTGCAAAATAATCATTATTAAGAGGATTGTTTTTGCTGTCTTGATAAATTTCATAAGAAATTGGTTGCAAAAGAACTTTATCAAAAAAGACGTAACCGGATGCCGGCCTCATTATCTTGTTTCCGTCTTCATCTTCGCCGACATCGCCAAGTTGCAAAGAGACTTGGACCGATGCCGTTTTATAACTATAGCCAGAAAAATAAATGGAATATTCTTTCCAAGTATTGCGGGTATTTATAGGTTCGCTGATTGCTTTTATATCGCCTGTTATAGCGATAAAAGCGCCATAATTATAATCTTCGCCTATAGTTGAAAAATCGGGGGTGTAGACATAAACGCTTAATTTATAATAAGAGTTAGGTTTAATTTCATATGTACTGGACTTATACGAATAAGCTGTTTGGTTAAGGGTGCTTATCATTAAAACATTGGCCGTATCCGAATCATAATCAAAAGGACTTATCAAAGTGTCAAAATTAACTTGGTCTTTAAAGTTGCCGGGAAGTTTATATGAATTATTTTTTTGGTTAACTACTTCCATAAGAGAATCGACTTTTAGGCTAATTATTCCCGCGGCGATATTGGACGATAAGTTATTGTCCATAATATTGCCAACCCAACCTGTCGGCGATGTTGGATAAGAAGTTCCTGCTTCGGAAAAACTTTCATTATCAATCAGATTTTCCATGCGGATGTTTAATTGATTGTCGTTATCGGAAGAATTTGCCGCAAAAACGCCAAAAGTTAGATTTCCCATTAATGATACAAGCGCTATTATAATACCAAGTAATATTATTCTTAATTTTTTAGTCATTTGATTATATCCTTTATAAGTCCTTTATATTGCTTCGCTTTGATTGTAAACTATTTATTATTATATAAAATTAGCGTTCTAAAATCAATTATTATATACCTTTTTTATGTTTCTTTAATATTTTTGGGAGCTTCGGCAAAGACTATTTGCAATATGATAAAATTCCCAAAAAAGATTACTTTATTAATATGTGGAGCAATCATAGGTTTTATTAACGGTTTTTTTGGCGGCGGGGGCGGGATGATAGCCGTTCCCGTATTGGAGCGTATTTTAAAAAACAAAACCAAGACCGCTCACGCGACGGCGATTTTAATCATCTTACCGCTTTGCCTTGTAAGCGCTATCATCTACATAGCGTCGGGCTATTTTGAGCTTACCAGCGGTTTGGCGGCAGGCGGCGGCGTGGTAATAGGCGGCGTTTTGGGCGCCGTATTATTGTCCAAACTAAACAACAAAGTTATAAGGATAATTTTTGCCGCGGTTATGACTTTGGTTGGACTAAAAATGGCTATTTTTCCATAAAAAAGCTTGCGAGGAAGTTTTATGTGGCAGATAATAAAATTTATTTTGATAGGGATTGCGGGCGGCGTATTAGGCGGCATGGGAATGGGCGGGGGGACTTTGACAATACCGCTTTTGACAATGCTGGGCGGGCTTAAACAGCATATAGCGCAGGCTATTAATTTGGCATCCTTTATACCAATGGCGGTAATAGCCCTTATTCTGCATTTTAAGAACAAGCTAGTGAAGACCCAAGGCGTTTTGTTTATTATAATACCCGCTTTGGTTTTTAGCATAATCTCGTCTTTAATTATAAAAAACATTGACTCCGATTTGCTTTCAAGGCTGTTCGGCGGGTTTTTGGCGCTTTTGGGCGTATGGATTTTGATTGAAAATATCTTTATAAATAAAAACATGGAAAAAGCCAAAGACAATCATTAGCTTTGGTTTTTGAATTTTTTAGAAAAATTTGCGCAATCTAAAAACATTGACTTTTTTTGGGAGAGACAAGACAATTGGACAGACAAGACATAAAAGCTATTATAATGGCCGGCGGCAAGGGCACAAGGCTTATGCCGCTGACCAAAAACTTGCCCAAACCCCTTATGCCCGTATTGGCGAAGCCCGTAATTTTTTATATTATAGAACTTTTGTTAAGTTATAATATTGATAAAATTGCGCTAACCCTTATGCACATGCCCAAAAAGATTATTGACGCCGTTAGCAAACATTTTCCAATGAGTTTCAATTATTTTATAGAACGCAAGGCTTTGGGGACGGCGGGCAGCGTAAAGGCGGCGCAAGGCTGGCTGAACGAAAAACCATTTATTGTGATAAGCGGGGACGCGTTGACTAATCTTGATTTGGCCAAAATTTATGACGCGCATCTTAAAAGCGACGCCGATATCACTATGGCGGTCAAAGAAGTTGAAAACCCCTCGCTTTATGGCGTGGTCAAAACGGATGAATATGGCTATGTGGCAGAGTTTGTGGAAAAACCCCAAAAAAAAGAAATTTTAAGCAACTTAATTAATTGCGGAATTTATATCATAAATCCCGATGTGTTGGATTTTATCCCTAAAGATACGGCGTTTGATTTTGCTAGAGATTTATTTCCCATAATTTTAAACCAAGGCAAAAGAATTTTTACGCATCGCATTGATAAATATTGGTGCGATATAGGATCCATAGAGGAATATTTTAAAGCCAATATGGATATGCTCAACGGCGTAAACGGACTTGACTGTTTTACAAAAGATAGTCAAGAATTATATGATATTCCTCTTGGGCGGACATATTTGGGCAAGAGAAGTTTTTTGGGGCTTAATGTGGATGTGGGCAATAATGCGATTATAGGCGATAATTGTTATATTGACGGCAATATTTCTTTGTCCGATTGTATTATATTTGACAATACTTTTTTGAATGTTTCTTGTCATGGCGCGATAGCCACGCCCGAACACTATATACCCGTGTTATACAAGCAGCCGCCTTATCCTCAAGCCCAAAAAAAGGCGCAACCGACAATCCAAGACACTTTTTTATAAAAAGTCTAATAGTGTAGCCAAAAATTATCGCTTTCTTTTGAATTTGTAAAAAATTGCCAAATAGTATATAATGTCTTTTGATAAAATAATTTACTAAAGATTTTGGAGGATTTTTGGATACACTTAAAGTTATATTTTTGGGCGGCGTTGGAGAGATAGGCAAAAACATCACCGCTTTTGAGTATAAAAACGATATTATTGTAGTGGATTGCGGCTCGGCGTTTCCAAGCATTGATATGCCCGGAGTTGACCTTGTCATTCCCGATGTCAGTTATTTGATAGATAACATCCATAAAGTCAGGGGCTTTTTTCTTACCCACGGGCATGAGGACCATATAGGCGGATTGCCTTATATATTAAAACAGTTTGAAATCCGCGTTCCTATTTATGCGTCCAATCTTACGCTCGCTCTTTTGGAACATAAATTTAAAGAACATAAATTAGAAAATGTCAATGTTAATATAGTCAAAAAAAATACGGTTATAAAAGCGGGCGCTTTTTCGGTGGAGTTTATCAAAGTCAGCCATTCTATATCGGGCAGTTTTGCTTTATATATCCAATGCCCGGCGGCAAAAGTTTTTCATACGGGCGACTTTAAGATTGACTATACCCCTATTGACGGAGAAATGATTGACCTAAGACGGATCGCGGAGATAAGCCGAAAGGGCATAACCCTTTTGTTGTCGGAAAGCACCAATATTGAACGCCCCGGATATTCTATGAGCGAATCAACCGTAGGCAAATCATTATATAATTTTTTCGCGCAAAACACCAAAAGGCGCTTGATTGTGGCGACATTCGCGTCCAATATCCATAGAATACAACAGATAATTGACCTGGCTCAAAAGTTTGGCAGAAAGGTCGCTTTTAGCGGACGAAGCATGCATAATGTGTTAGAAGCGGCTGCTAGAATAGGCGAAATAAGATACGACAAAAATCAAATAGTTGATTTGGAGAAAACCAAAAAGATTGACGACGATAAGCTGGTTATTATCACGACCGGCTCTCAAGGCGAGCCTATGAGCGCGCTTACTCGCATGGCAAGCGATGAGTTTAATAAAGTGAAAATAACCGATAACGACACGGTCATAATATCCGCCTCGCCTATACCAGGCAACGAAAAGTTGGTGTATAATGTAATAAACAATCTATACCAAAAAGGCGCAAAAGTCATCTACGAGGCCTTGGCGGATGTTCATGTCTCGGGGCATGCGTTTAGAGAAGAACTCAAGCTAATTTATCTTTTGGTAAAACCCAAATATTTTATTCCCGTCCATGGCGAAATTAGGCATCTTAAGCAACATATGGAAATGATCGCGGATTTAGGGCATAACCCAAAACACATGCTTATGCCCCAGATTAGCAATAAAATTGAAGTTTGTTCCAAATTTTTGAAAAGATCGGACAATGTTACGGCCGGCAATGTCTTGGTTGACGGAGCAGGCATAGGCGACGTAGGCGCCGAAGTTTTAAGGGATAGAAGGCGTTTATCCGAAGACGGCATGCTATTAGTAATAATGGGCATTGAGCAAGGCGGGACCGTTTCATCCGTTGATGTAATAACAAGAGGCTTTATATATGCCAGAGAATCCATAGATTTGATCGAAGAAATCAAGCAAGTTTCCATTAATTCGGTTAATGGCATTGATTTAAAAGTTCAAGTTGACAGGGAAATTTTAAAGAACAATATTAGAAAAAACCTTCGTAATTTTTTGAACAAAAAAATCAAAAGAAGCCCGATGATTTTGCCTATAATAATAGAAAACTAATATGCAGTTACAGGACATTTTGGAATATTGCCGACAAAATAATATACCGACTATAAGCAAGTCTGCATGGGAACAACTTGCTAATGCGCTTAAAAAATATAAGCCTTACAAAATTTTGGAAATAGGAACAGGTTCGGGCTACTCGGCGGCAAAAATATTAAATACTATAAAAAGTTATGCCGACCTAAAAGATATTAGCTTTACTACGGTTGATATTGACCCCGAAAGGTTTGAGCTCGCTCTTGCCAACTTAAAGGAGTTAGGACTTTATCAATATGCGGAATTGATACTAGACGACGCGGCCGCGCTTTTGGGCCTATATGTTTTGCAAAACAGGTTATTTGATTTTATATTCTTAGACGGCGCCAAAGGCCAGTATATAAATTATTTGCCAAATATTTTGAAAATTTTGAAAAAAGACGGAATTTTGTTTTGCGATAATATATCTTTTCATGGCCTATCCAAAAGCGGAAAAGATACTTACCATAAGATGCGCACTATCGCGGTAAATTTGCAAAAATTTGAAAAAGCGCTAAAAAAATGTCCGCAATTAAAATGCGAAATTATCAAAACAGGCAACGACCATGTGGCGATTTGCCAAAAGATATAATACGTTATGAAAGATGCAAAAAAAGTTGAGTTATTAGCCCCCGCGGGCAATATGGAAAAATTAAAAATAGCCCTTTACTTTGGCGCAGACGCGGTATATATGGGCGGGCATAATTTCAGCCTAAGGCAATATAGCCAAAATTTTTCGCATGAAGAGATTTTTGAAGCCGCCCAATATACTCATAATTTAGGCAAAAAGTTATATGTCGCCGTCAATATCTTTGCCCGCGACCATGACTTTGACCAGCTTGAAGAATATCTTAAGATACTCCAAGAAGCAAAAGTGGATGCCGTAATAGTGAGCGATTTGGGCGTTTTGGATTTGGTATTGAAAAACACCCGTCTAGATGTTCATATTAGCACGCAGGCAAACACTACTAACGCGCGGGCGATAGACTTTTACGCCAATCTTGGCGTAAAAAGAGTAATTTTGGCGCGCGAATTGACTTTGAAAGAAATCCAAAACATCAAAAAAAATCTTACTAAAGACATAGAACTTGAAGCCTTTGTCCATGGCGCTATGTGCATTTCTTATTCGGGAAGGTGTTTATTAAGCAACTTTTTTACAGGCCGCGATTCCAATCGCGGCGAGTGCGCGCAATCTTGCCGCTGGGATTATATATTATACCAAAAAACCAAGCCCGACAAAGAACTAATAATCAATCAAGACGCCAAAGGGACATATATTTTGAACTCTAAAGATTTAAATATGTTAAATCACTTGGATAAACTGGTCCAAGCCGGCATAAGCTCCTTTAAAATAGAAGGAAGGATGAAAACGGCTTATTATGTGGCCACAATCGTAAACGCGTATAGACGGGCGTTAGATTGTTTGGCGAATAACCAAAAAATACACGAGGATATTTTGCAAGAGCCTTATAAGACATCGCATAGGGAGTTTACAACCGGTTTTTATTTTAGCAATCCCGAGGAATGTTATTCGTCGTCCAGAACGATACAATCTTATGACTTTGCGGCCATAGTCAAAGATTATGACAACGGCAAGGCATTAGTTGAGCAAAGAAATCGTTTTGAAATAGGCGACGAGTTAGAAATTTTGTCGCCCGGCGATACTTTTTTGAAAACTATTAAGGTTCAAAAAATGCAAGATAGCGGCGGCCAGCCAATTATGGTAGCCGACCGAGTCCAGCAAGAAGTGATTATTTATACCGATTTGAAGTTAATCACGGGAGATATTTTAAGAAAAAAACAAAGAATTCTTGACTAATTATAAAATATTAGATTATAATTTCAAAGCTTTGGCTTTTTTTAAATTTTTTCCAAACTTTACTGTGGCAAATTTTTTGTTAATTGTGGTATAATATTAATGCAGTTGACTGAATGACCGCGTTTTTTAAAAAAACGAGGAAAGTCCGAGCATCGCAGGACAGGGCGCTGGATAACATCCAGTGAAGGCGACTTCAAGGAAAGTGCAACAGAAAGCAAACCGCATGCTTGCCAAAAGCATGTAAGGGTGAAAGGGTAGGGTAAGAGCCTACCGCGCATATGGCGACTTATGCGGCATTGTAAACCCCGCCCGATGCAAGATAGAGAGCGCAAGGTGGTCCGCCGTAGCTCTCGGCAAAATCGCTAGAACATATCGGCAACGATATGTCCAGACAGATGGTCATTCTAGACAGAACTCGGCTTACAGGTCATCTGCGTTTTGTGAGTCCGCAAACGAAAAAGCGTTTGCGGACGCTTTTTTTTATTTTTTGGAGTTTTAAAAAACAACCTAAAGAATTAATCTAAATCTAAAGCGCGAATTGCGATTTCGTATTTTTTTCCGTCTTTGCTTATAGCCAATAAATTATTAGGATATTCTACTTCGCGGGGATATATCACGGACTCTATCAAATTAGTTTCTGTAACCAATAATTCGCC